>JBAUWG010000082.1:0-2767 GCA_049583675.1 Desulfobacterales bacterium
GCGTTATGCTCAAAAAATAATCCTCGGAATATCAACTATATGCCTGTGGTTATTTTTTTCGCATGCCTTGATCTCGAACAAAAATCCTCATTTATGGATAGACGCTAGTTAATCTTAATTTAGCGAAAATCCGATCTGGTATGCATTGCTCAGGTCTTGATCAGGCTTATTTAAATGTTAGCAATCAAAAGGTTGAGAAAACATCATGAACTCCGAAAACTCGAACGACACCCCAAAAGATGCCAATGGTAAAAAGAAACCGCGAATTCAGGTGATCTATGGTATTGCGCTGACCTTGGCGGGTCTCGGCGTGTTCTACAGAATACCCCAAGTCATGCCCAGAATCGAACAAATGCATCAATTTTCGTCGGTGATGGGCTTTATCCATTTCAGTTTCTACCTGCTGGGTGTTTTGCTCATCGGCGGCGGTTTGAAAAAGATTTATGAGAATTATAAAAAATTGTAACCTCTCCGTCCGTCGTTTAAACCTGCCTGTATTTCCCACAAACACGCCATTCGTTCCTCATGCAGGAGATTGAAAAAAGCCCTATGATCGAAACCGGCTCATATCAACATTAAAGTTTTTTTCTAATTTGACGATAAATAATGAGCAAGGTCCCGAAAATAGAATAAAAAGACTGAACCCGAATGTCCAACGTTTTGATTTGCTTGTCAGATAAATATGTTATGGGTGCTGATGCCTGGAATTCAGTCTGTTGATGGCCTGAATAAATGGAGTCTGTGATGATCGATCGCCGAATTCTGATTGTTGATGATAGTGCTGTGTTCCGGACAAGCATGAAAAAAATTCTGGAGTCAAAAAATGATGAAATCATTTTAGCAGAAGACGGGCAAGAGGGCCTCGATTTGGCATTAAAGGGAAAATTCGATATTGTCGTCAGCGATATCGATATGCCGAAAATCAGCGGCATTGACTTGTGTCGCAGTCTAAAAAATACCGCAGCCACCCAGGGGACGCCCGTCGTTATGGTCAGTACCTTTGATTCCGACAATGATGTGGACAAAGGGTTTGAAGCGGGAGCGGCGGCCTACCTGTCAAAATATGAGATACAAAGCCGTTTGCGCGAAACAGTAGACAGTGTCTTGTCAAAATCCAAGTTTAAGAGCAACCGCCTTGTCATGGTTGTGGACGACTCCAAGGTGATCCTGCGGATTGTTGAAAAAGGTCTGGCAGAAGCCGGATTTAAGGTGATCACTGCCGAAAACGGCAAAAAAGCCTTGGATCTTTTGGGCGATATCCAGCCGGACCTGATATTGACCGATATCGAGATGCCCGATATCAACGGCTTTGAATTCTGCGAAACGATACACAAGAATCCTGAACTATCGTCGTTGCCGATCGTTGCAATGAGCACTAAAACCGACCGTGGTTATATGAAGCGGATGCTTCAAAATGGTGCTTCGGCCTATCTTTGCAAGCCATTTAATATCGATGAACTGGTTATTCTTGTTGAAAAGTTGCTGTCGGATCAGTTTCACATGCTGCTCATGGAAAGAGAACGTCTGGATTCCGAACGGAACCTGATGATCGCAAGCATTACCAGCCTTATTACCGCGCTTGAGGCCCGAGACAATTATACCAAAGGGCATTCCGAGGCAGTCGGGAGAATCGTGTCCGGAATGTTGAGGAACGCAGGGGCCAGTCAAAAGGAAATCGAAACCGTTACCATCGGCGGCAGGCTGCATGACATCGGAAAGATCGGCGTCCGGGACGAAATTCTGCTCAAACCCGGACGGTTAACCGATAGAGAGTTCGCTCACATAAAAAAGCATCCGGTCATCGGCGCTAATATTATAAAATCAATTCCAAGTTTTTCGGACGTTATTCCGATTGTTTTATCCCACCACGAGCGCATTGATGGCAAGGGATATCCTGAAGGTCTTAAAGGAGATGGTATCCATTTATGGGCGCGGATGACTGCCGTTGCGGACACTTATCATTCTTTGACAAGTGACAGACCCTACCGCAAAGGAATGGCGCAGGATAAAGCGCTTCAAATTATAGAAGATGTCAGCGGTACCCAACTTTGCCCGCATTGTGTGGGACTATTTTTCAAATGGATCGCTCAAAAATGAATATTGTATGATAAAGTGTTCGCATGCACAGAAAACTGTGCAGCAATGCACATTTATCTGTGCGATTTTTCTTCTGATTTTCTTCCTTAAATCTTTCCCATTTCATTTGACGCATCTGCTTCTCTAAAACAATTTATTTATTAAGCAACCTCTTAAATCCTTTTAAATCCAAGCATTGTGGAGAGTTGTCCATTAGAATATATAGTCCAAATGCTATTGCTTCGAAAGTAAATATTTCTTTGGTACAAATATTGCTGAAAGTATTGTCAAAAGGCTACTGAATTCAAGTTTTTCGGGCCTAACATAACAATGCGTTAACGGAAGAGTCCAGCAATTTCAATAAGGAAAAAACAGTCGATAGGCGTTTTGAGTGTTCAGGTGAGTGTTCGGAGTTCAGTGTTCAGAGTTCAGCAAAGACGATTAAATGAGCAGGATCGCCATCCTGATCTCTGAACACTGAACACGGAACACTCAACACATTTGAGGCAGCGATCGAGGACTTATCATGTTGATCAAAAGAAAAGTTTCAAATACCGGCCAGACCGGTGATTTAAATCCTCGCAGACTGAAATCCGAGATTGATTACCGAAGAAATCTCCAGGACATTTGCAACAAAATACATGGGGCCGAAGATCTGAATGGGATCCTGGTGGATCTAAAAGATGAGATC
>JBAUWG010000083.1:0-5929 GCA_049583675.1 Desulfobacterales bacterium
TTTAAAAATACAATTGGACATCCGATATCCGACTTTTTTACGACGTCATCACATTCGAAAAACCAATAACCATCAACCGATGGCAAATAACATCGAAAGGGAAAAACATATGCACGGCAATGTCATCATTAAAAACGCCGCACAATTGGTGACGTGCAGCGGCTTTAAAGCGAAACAGGGCAAAGAAATGTCAGACCTTAATATCATCAAAAACGGCGCCTTGGTAATTGAAAACGGAACCATTCAGTCGGTCGGAAAAACAGGGGATGTTTTAGCAAATTTTGATGAAGGATCCATAAAAAGCAATGGGTTTGTCGTTATCGATGCTTCGGGAAAATCCGTACTGCCGGGATTCGTCGACTCACATACGCATCTGGTGTTCGCCGGATACCGTGTCGAGGAATTTTCCTGGAGACTCCGCGGTGACAGTTATATGGATATCCTGAAAAGAGGCGGCGGAATTCTGAACACGGTTAACGCCACGCGAAGAGCAAAAAAAGAAGATTTGACGACATCGGGGTTACGCCGATTGAACGCCATGTTGTCTTTGGGCGTGACGACGGTGGAAGGAAAGAGCGGATACGGCTTGGACCGGGAGACCGAAATAAAACAATTGGAAGTCATGAAAGCGTTGAACGATCGGCATCCAGTCGACGTGGTCAGTACGTTTTTAGGTGCTCATGCGCTGCCGGAGGAATATGAAGGAAGAGCGGACGCCTTTATCGATCATATGATCGATACGGTAATACCGGAAATCATCGATAGAGATCTCGCAGAGTTCTGCGATGTCTTTTGTGAAAAGAATGTATTTTCCATAGAGCAGTCAAAGCGCCTGCTAATGAATGCAAAAAAGAAAGGGCTTCAGATAAAAATCCATGCCGATGAAATTGAACCCTCTGGCGGATCTGAATTGGCGGCTGAAATCGGGGCTGTTTCAGCAGATCATTTGCTTCAGGCTTCTGATAAAGGCCTGCAAGCTTTGGCCGAAGCAGATGTGGTGGCAACGCTGCTGCCGGGAACGGCATTTTGTTTAAAAGAGCCGTTTGCAAAAGGGCGATACATGATCGATCACAATTTAGCCGTAGCCTTGGCCACGGATTTCAATCCGGGAAGCTGTTATTCGGAATCGATTCCGTTGATTTTTGCGCTGGCAACACTTTACATGAACCTCAGTATCGAAGAAGCCGTCACCGCCCTTACCATTAACGGCGCAGCAGCCTTACGGCGAGCGGATAGGATCGGAAGCCTAGATGTCGGCAAGAACGGCGACGTCGCCATACTCAAATACCCTTCATATCAATTCATCCCTTACCATGTGGGGATAAACGCGGTGGAAAAAGTCATAAAAAATGGCGAATTGGTATATGACGACCCACTGCTCAAATTCGACTGTCATTTTTAATCCTGACGTTAGGGTTAATCTTTTGTCCGAATGAAAAAACCAGCCCTTATGTCATGACCTGAAAGAAGAACAGCTTCGGCGCTGTCGGGGTAGACCGCGGTGATTTTGATTTTTCCTACCTTCACGCCCGGGATAAAAAAGCGCTGGCCTCCCGCTCCTTTGAAGATGCCGCTGCTATCATAAACATCAAACAGATCTCCGATTTTAAGACCTGCTTTTTCGCCGGAATTTATCATAATCCGATCGGTATTGACAGCTGTGATGAATCCTTTCCAAGGCTGTAAGACAACTGCATTGCAAATTTTATCCCCCATTTTGTCGAGGATGGCCCCAAACGCCTCATCCATTATGGATGCTTGGATTCCAGGTTCCTTTTGTATCGATTCCAGGTCCGCTTCGTCAACCTCTACTTCGTGAACAAAACTCTCATCAAGCAGTTTCGCGGCGGTTTCCGTGTCGTATACCTGAGCTGCAATCTGAACCCGAACATAGTAATGGGTATCTTTAAACCATAAAATGCCTTTTTTCTTGTTATCCGGCGAGACATTGATGACGGTGCCGGTAACGATGCCATTCAATCCGAGCCGCCTGCCGATTTTGGCCAGATCAAAGTTGTCGATCCCTCCGGATATTTCTCTGGGCAGCTTTGCCAGTTCATCAGGATAGCCGGAATCGCCCGGTTTTTCCAAAAGAATGTTGGGGCAGGCAGAAGTAATGGCTCGTGCCAGATTTTCACTAATTTTTTCAGCCATGCTCCCATCCTTGAAGATCGTTTTGTTTTCAAAGGACGTGAGGGCGATCTTTCTTTTCAAATCACCATCCGGCGCCTTGAAACCTCTCACCATGTTCTTGGTGGATTCTTCAATTGAATGAACGGTCGAACACCCTGTCATCATGAAGACGGCACACAGAAAAAACAAAAAAACCCCAGCCGGATGAATTTTTACCCCAAACAATTTAAACATATTAAACATGACTTTTTCCTTCGAACACGGCGGTAACTTTGGTCGTAATTCCACCTCTTGCCGTGAAATCTCCCACAACTTCCATATATATCGGTTCCAGTACAGAAACCAGATCTTCAAGAATCCGGTTCACCACATGCTCATAAAAGATCCCCACGTTTCGGTATTGCAAGAGATAGAATTTTAACGATTTCAATTCAATAATTTTCTTATAGGGCCGGTAGGCGATGGTAATACATCCCATATCCGGCAATCCGGTCATCGGGCATACGGAAGTATACTCAGGCTGACGAATAACAATATCAATATCTCTTTGCCCTTGATATTGATATTCCATCGGAATCAGTATATCGGTCTTAACAACATCCGGGCTTTCAATAGGATATCTTATTGGTTTTTCTGATGATGACGCCATATTTCGTACCCCATTTATTTTTTGGAATTTTTATAATAAAGAAGAAAACCGTTTCTGTCAAACAAAGCCCATGAATTTTTATGACGGTGAGGCCCCATGTCATTTGTATCTTGACATACGGGTTTTATTCTGATAACGGTTTAATATTATTATAAATAATCTTGAAAAGGACACCGAATGGGTACTATCGACGAGCTGATCTTAAGATCAACCAAAGAAATCGTCGTGAAATTTATTGAAACAGGGCGGGTGGGACCGGCTGCTTTTGATGAATTATTTAAGGCGGTTTATAAAACGGTCGAGCAAACGGTGAAAGGCGTTAAAGAAGATTCCGAGCAATCGGAATAGCAAATTCCGTTAATGTCATACCATCCCTTTGGACCGTGAAAAATCGGTTTAATGGGCCTCCGCCCAGTTTTCACCCGATGCCACATTGACTTTCAAAGGCACCTTTAAATTCCAGATTCCCTCCATGATTTCTTTGACAAGGCATTTAACAGACATAAGTTCATTCGGAGGCACCTCAAAAACGATTTCGTCATGGACGGAAAGCAGCATTGTGCTGTTTAGACCCCGTAGCCGAAAGGCCTCGTCCACGCGAATCATGGCCAGTTTAATGAGATCGGCGGCCGTTCCTTGAATCGGCGTATTGATGGCTGTGCGTTCCGCAAACTCCCTCACCATCTTATTGGAACTGTTGATATCCGGGAGCAATCTGATACGCCCTGACAACGTGCTCGTTTTTTTGTTATTTCTGGCATCGTCGATGGTCCGGTCAATAAATTTTTTGACGCCTTTGTATCTCGAAAAATAGTTGTCTATGAAAGTTTTGGCCATTTTCTGGCTGATTCCAAGCTCTTTGGAAAGTCCGTAGGGACTCATTCCGTAAATGATGCCGAAATTAATAACCTTGGCCTGTCGTCTCAGTTCGGATGTCACAAATGAGGGAAAAACCTGAAACACCTCGGCGGCGGTTCGCGAATGAACATCCTCATCATCTGTGAATGCCTTGATCAATATGTCATCATCGGCATAATGGGCCAGTATGCGAAGCTCGATCTGAGAGTAATCGGCGGATACCAGTATCCATCCTTTCCTGGGAACAAATGTCTTACGAATTTCTATGCCCTCATCCGTCCTGACCGGAATATTTTGAAGATTCGGGTCGGAACTGCTCAGCCTCCCTGTGGCGGTAACCGTTTGATTATAGGATGTATGGATTCTATTGGTTTCCGGATGAATCAGATCGAGCAGGGCATCCGTGTAAGTTGATTTCAGCTTGGCGAGGGTTCTGTGTCTTAAAATAAGCGCCGGAAGTTCATGCTTTTCTGCAAGGGCCGTCAATACGTCGACATCTGTTGAATAAGCCGTTTTTTTTCGCGTCTTTTTTTGAACCGGCAGCTTAAGCTTTTCAAAAAGTATGTTTCCGAGCTGCTGGGACGATTTAATATTAAATTCTTCTCCGGCAACGGCATATATCATGCTTTCAAGCTGCTCGAGCTGGTGCTCGAAAGATTTGGAAAGATCCTTGAGCTTTTCTCTGTCCACACAAATTCCTGTCATTTCCATCTTCATCAAAACCGGGACAAGGGGCATTTCAACGGTATTATACAAATTGATCAAACCGGTTTCTTCCAACATCGGCATTAAAACATGGAAGGCCGCCAGCGTAATATCCGCATCTTCACAAGAATACGGAACCGCCTTTTCCAAGGAAATTTCGGAAAAGCTGACATTTTTTTCCCCTTTGCCTGCAATATCTTTGTAAGTGGTCGTCTTGTGATCCAAAAAATCGATAGCGATCTGGTGCAGGTTGTGAGCGCGCTTGGACGGATTAATCAGGTAAGAGGCCAGCATGGTGTCGAAAATAACACCGGAGAGGTTTATCCCGTGGCGTTTAAGGACCATCCAGTCGTATTTTATGTTCTGGCCGATCTTTTTGACATCCGGGTTTTCAAGTATCGGTTTTAATAAATGTAATACTTTTTTAAGCGCCAGCTGCGGCGGAGCATCCGGATAATCATGGGCGCACGGAATATAGAATGCCTCATCGGATGTCATCGAAAATGAGAACCCTACGAGTTCAGCCTTCATGGGATCTTTTGACGTGGTCTCGGTATCAAAGGCGAACTTTTCTCCCTCCCCAAGTCGCCCAATCAGATCGGAAAGTGCTGATATATCGAATATCGCATGGTAGTTTTTATTCGACAGGTCGGACGGCTCGGGAAAAGTTTGCTGTAGTTGTCTGAATTCCAAGTTTTTAAAAAGCGATGCCAGTTTGGCATTATTCGGTCCTTTGAATCTAAACGTTTCAGAATGAAATGACAGGGGAACATCGATATCGATCTTAACCAGTTTTTTACTGAGTAACGCCTGTTCTTTGTATTGAACAAGATTTTGGTGCTGTTTTTTTTGGGTAATGGTGTGAACCTGATCGTAAAGGCGGTCAATGGATCCGAAGGTCTGAATCAAGGACCGGGCCGTTTTAGGACCGATCCCTGGGACGCCGGGGATATTGTCCGACACATCTCCGGAAAGCGCCATCACATCGATCATCTGAGAGGGCTCTACGCCGAAATCTTTTCTAACTGCATTAATATCAATGGTTTTTTCTTTCATTGGATCCCAGATGACCGCGCGTTCCGTAACAAGCTGTACGAAATCTTTATCTCCGGTGACCATGACCACCAAGAACCCTTCTTTTTCGGCCCGGCATCCGTAAGTGCCGATGAGGTCATCCGCCTCAAAGCCCTGCATTT
Source organism: Desulfobacterales bacterium (assembly GCA_049583675.1). Taxonomy (GTDB): domain Bacteria; phylum Desulfobacterota; class Desulfobacteria; order Desulfobacterales; family UBA11574; genus UBA11574. The sequence goes on from JBAUWG010000083.1 coordinate 5,542, forward strand.
CGACAACCGGTATGTTGAACCCATGGGTTATTTCCTTTATATATGGAATCTGAATCGACAGATCCTCCGGCATGGGAGGGCGGTTGGCTTTGTAATCCCGGTAGAGTTCATGTCTGAATGTCGGTCCTTTGGCATCAAAAAACATGGCCACATATTTCGGAGACCGATCCTCAATGAGCTTGATCAACATCCGGGTGAACCCGAAAACGGCATTGGTGGGAAGTCCTTTTGAATTGGACAAACCCCTTATGGCATGGTAGGCACGATAAATATATGCGCTTCCGTCGATGAGATACACTGTTTTTTCATTTTTCATACGGATTCCGTTTCCCGATGTCGTTCACCCGGCATCCTGCGCAAATCGGCGGCAGTCGACGCGGATACGCCC
>JBAUWG010000084.1:0-1506 GCA_049583675.1 Desulfobacterales bacterium
CGGTGAACGCCGACGGATTTTTTGCCGAAGCGCACGTGAAGCTTCGGCCGGTGGATTTTGCCACGGACGGCATTTTTGTGTGCGGACTGGCCCATGCGCCCAAACCCATCGATGAGTCGATTACCCAAGCCCAGGCGGCGGTGGCCAGAGCCGTGACGGTTTTGGCCATGAAAAACATCAAGCTGGGCGGCATTATCTCCCAGATTCGACCCGAGCTGTGTTCGGGATGCCTGGGATGCATCAATGTCTGTCCGTTCGGGGCCATTACTTTCGACAACCAGAAATTCGTGGCGGAAATCAATGCCGCGCTGTGCAAAGGATGCGGCGCCTGCGCAGCGGTTTGTCCCTCGGAGGCGCCGCTGCTAATGGGCTTTGACAACAATCAGATTTATGCCCAAATCAAAGGCGCTTTCTCCAGGTGATCATCGATTTTCATACCCACATTTTTCCCAAAGACATCCGTGAAAACAGGGAAAAGTATTTTCCATCCGAACCGGCTTTCAAACTTTTATACGATTCGCCGAAATCAAAGCTTGTCGGGGCCCAAGAGATCATTGCCGCCATGGATGAGCAAGGGGTCGACCGATCCGTGATCTTTGGTTTTCCCTGGAAAAATTCAGATAGTTTTAAACTGCAAAACGACTACATCATGGAGGTTGTCGCCCGGTTTCCTGAACGCCTTATCGGACTGTGCTGTTTTGATCCGTTCAGTAATGCGGCCGCCTCCGAGGCCCGGCGGTGCCTGGAAGGCGGTCTTTCGGGAATTGGAGAGATCGCTTTTTACCAAGCCGGCATCGATGATGTGGCTTTGGACAAGCTGGCCCCGCTCATGGAAATATGTCTGGACAAAGACCTGGTTTTTTTAATCCACACCAATGAGCCCGTCGGACACGTATATCCCGGAAAGACGCCCAATACCCTGAAACAGATTTATGCCCTGGTTGCCCGGTTTTCGGAAAACAAGATCGTCCTGGCCCACTGGGGCGGGGGGATTTTCTTTTTTAATCTGTTGAAAAAAGAAGTCAGAGCGCGTCTTAAAAATGTTTATTTTGATACGGCTGCGTCTCCTTTTTTGTATCAACCGGAAATTTACCGGTATGCCGTGGAGATTGCCGGTGAGGATAAAATCCTGTTCGGCAGTGATTTCCCACTGTTACAACCGGAACGGTACTTTAAAGAGATTGAAGAAACATCCGGGTTGTCCAAAGCGCAAGCTGAGTCGATTTGCGGCAAAAACGCGGCAAAGCTTCTCAACCTCATTTAACCCGAATTGCAGCCTTCCACCGGATGCCGGTCTTCAACCACGAAAAGATCGAATACATACTTGACTGTGATAAGGCAATGGCCCGAGAATAGGTGACGGATCTGCCAATCTGATTCCTGCGTGATGCGCTTCGGATTCCTATAACATGCTTAAAAATGATCACAGGAGTTGACCGATTTATTGTTGACTTAATGGATTCGACTTTTTGCGAATTCATCATCTTTAGAGGATGTGAAAGGAGG
>JBAUWG010000085.1:0-15765 GCA_049583675.1 Desulfobacterales bacterium
CCCAAACGATGGAAATGCCTGGGAAAACTTCCCGTCCTTGAACGCCGCTATCGACAACAGCTCCGCCGCCGCTACGTTCCCCTGGCCCCCTCGTCCATGTATTCTAATCTCGATCATTGGTGTCACCTTTATGTGTTCTCTTTTTTATCCTTCTTATCACAGTTTTCATCTTATAGCGTAGTTGAAAAAAATCTTGCCCTGAGAAATTCCCGATTCATGCGGCCGCATCCATGGCCCTTTCCGCAATCACATAGGGAACCGGTATGGAATTGGCTGGAGGTTAAATCAATGACAGCCGTTTATCATAGATAAATTCCCGGGTATGTTGGGCAATCCTTTCCGGCTCGATATGAATCCGGGCGGCTCCGGTTTCCATGGCCGCTCGTCCCACGGCTTCGGCCACTGCGGGCGGCACCCTGAAATCCATGGCTCCAGGAAGAATGTATTCCGGTTTCAAGTCATCGCCGACCAGACCCGCAATAGCCTTGGCGGCCGCGAGGTTCATGGCTTCGTTGATCCATTTAGCCCGAACATCCAGCGCACCCCGAAAAATGCCCGGAAATGCCAGGCAGTTGTTCACCTGGTTGGGATAATCGGATCTTCCGGTGGCGATCACCATCGCCCCGGCATCTTTGGCTTCTTTGGGATGAATTTCAGGGTCTGGATTGGCAAGGGCAAAAACAATGGGATTTTTGGCCATGGACTTTACCATTTTCCGGTTCAAGACATTCGGACCGGAAAGGCCGATGAAAACGTCGGCGCCTTTTATCACTTCCGCAAGGCTCCCTTTCCGGCGCTCAGGATTGGTCATGCCCGCCAGTTCATTTTTGATAAAACTCATTCCCTTCCGACGCCCTTTATATATGGCGCCATTGGTATCGCAAATGGTAATATTTTGTGCGCCGGCTTTAATCAGGAGTTTGGTTGTCGCTATGGCGGAAGCACCTGCCCCGTTAAAAACGATGTTGATGTCCTTAAGAGTTCGATCAACGATTTTCAAGGCATTGATGAGCGCCGCCAAAGTGATTACCGATGTGCCGTGCTGATCGTCGTGAAATACCGGGATATCGAGCCGTTCGCGAAGTTTCTGTTCGATCTCAAAACAACGCGGCGAAGAAATATCTTCAAGATTAATTCCGCCAAACGCCGGTGAGATGTTTTCGACCAGCTGAATAATTTGATCCGGATATTGCGTCCCGATACAAATGGGAAAGGCTTCGAGACCTCCGAACGTTTTGAACAAAATAGCCTTTCCTTCCATCACCGGTATGGCTGCCCGGGGGCCGATGTTTCCCAATCCTAAAACAGCGCTTCCGTCGGTAACGATGGCCACGAGATTATTTTTGCACGTAAAATCATAAGCCTTCATCGAATTGTTAAAGATCTCTCGACATACCTGCGCCACCGCCTCCGGCCCGTAAAGCCGGCGGTAAATGACATCATCCTTGACAGGGACTTTGGCATACACTTCCAGGCATCCCTGGTATCGATGATGAAGGTCCAAAGATCCCGCGTCAATACACTGTTTCCCATAATCCTGCCCTTCGGATGGCAGCCACGCCAGCTCACCTTCGTAAATATAACATTCCGTGCGTTCCTGTATGCTTTCGGGAGATATTTCTTTGGATGTCAATCGCGCCACGCCGGTCTCCTGTGCGGCTTTGGCCACTGCACCGGCCACCATTGGGGAAATTCTCCAGTCCATCTGACGGGGAATGATATTTGTCGGCGAAAGCTTGTTTTCAGGAATCATCCCGGCCAAAGCTCTTGATGCTGCAATGAGCATCTTCCGATTCACGCGTTTTGCCCTGACATCGAGACAACCCCTGAAAAACCCGGGAGTTACCAGTGATGAACGGATCTGGTTTTCGCTTTCCGCAAGGCTGGTGGCCACGACTTTTGCGCCGCCGGCCACAGCCTCGATTTCGGCGATCTCCGGCTCAGGAAGGGCCAGTGCAAAAACCACGGCGTTTTTGGCCATGCCGGCCACCATATGACGATCAACGACGCCTTTGGCTGACAAACCGATAAAAACATCCGCCCCTTTTAATACGTCGGCAAGGCTCCCTTTTATATCTTGAGGTCTGACCATGCTGGCGATTTCAGCTTTGGCCCAATTCATCCCTTCCATCCGAAAGACATGGATGGCGCCGTGCCGATCGCATATGGTAATATTCTCTGCACCAGCAGCCAGCAGCGCTTTGGCAACACCAACACCTGAAGCACCCGCACCGTTAATGATGATTCGAGCATGGGACAGATCCTTATCCACGACCTTCAGGGCGTTATACAGGGCAGCCAGGACGATAATGGCCGCTCCATGATACTCGTGGTGAAGAAGGGTCAAATTCATGGCCCTTCGAAGCCGCTGCTCGATGGTAAAACATTTTGGCGTCGCAATACTTTCCAGACAAAATCCGCCGAAAGTGGGCGCAAGGATACGGACAATCTCCACGATCTCATCGGCGTTTTGGGTATTCAGTGCGATGGGAACCGCATCAATATTGGCAAATGTTTTATAAAGCACCGATTTGGCCTCCAACTTGGGCAGCGCGGCCAATGCGCCGATATTGCCTAAACCATAAACTTGACTCCCGTCGGAAATCAGCGCAATAGAGTTCCCCCGGCAGGTATAGTCGAAAGAGAGCAACGGGTTTTTATGTATCGCCCTGCATGGCGCACCGACGCCGGGCGTATAGATGCGGCTTAACACAGACAGGTCTTTAATCGGCATTTTACTCTTAACGCCGATCAAGCCTCTGTGACGGCGTCGAAAAGCCAGGGCATCTGATTCTGTCGATAGGTTATCCATATTATGATCCTTATAATTTGATCCTCATCGGATCAAAACTCGATGAGACGTTATCCGTTATCGGTTAATGGTTATTGGTCTCTTTGGTTTTAAAATCAGAAAATCTATCTCACCACAAATCTAAATATAAAAATATCGTGTTTCTTTTCGAATAACGATAGGCTTAAAAAATCAGGTTCTTGAAAATTGACTGCCATAGATGGGCATTCATACGGATTCTCAAATTCCCAGATACACCTCTCTTACGTGACCATTGGCCATCAACTCTTGCCCGGTGCCTTCAAGAACATTCCTGCCGTTCTCCAGAACATAGGCCCGATCGCACATGGCAAGCGTCTGGGTAACGTTCTGCTCCACCAAGAGGATGGTTACGCCTTCTTTATTGATCTTTTTGATTAAATTAAAAATACCCTTCACCAGGATAGGCGCCAGCCCCAGGGACGGTTCATCGAACATCATCAATTTGGGCCGAGACATGAGCCCTCGCCCCACGGCCAGCATCTGCTGTTCACCCCCGGATAGGGTGCCCGCCGTCTGCTTTCTTCTTTCTAAAAGTCTTGGAAACAGAGAATACACATACGCCATGGTGTCGTTACGTTTTAACTTTGCTTCCCCGTAAAGGGACCCCATGATCAGGTTCTCTTCCACGCTCATCTCCTGAAAAAGACGCCTTCCTTCAGGAACGTGAACAATCCCTTGCTCGATAATTTTATTCGTCGGCAACTTGTCCAGGCGATTTCCGTCGAACTCGATGGTGCCGGACGCCGGTTTCAACAGTGATGAGATGGTCTTTAGCGTGGTGGTTTTACCCGCTCCATTGGCCCCCACCAAAACCAGCAATTCCTTTTCTTTGACCTCAAAGGCGACATCCCAGAGAACCTGAAGATCTCCGTAAAAAACATTGAGTCCGTTAATCTTGAGCACGCTGCTCTCCCAAATACGCATCGATCACTGCCGGGTTGTTCGCAACTTCCAGAGGTGCGCCTTCCGCAATGGTTTGGCCAAAATTGATGGCGTGAATCCGATCCGATATGGTCATAATGACCTTCATGATATGTTCGACGATCAGGATGCTGACCCCGCTGCCTCTTATTTTTTTAATGAGATCGATGGCTTCGTCAAGTTCACCCGGATTTAAGCCTGCCGCGGTTTCATCCAGCAGTATCAGCTTTGGTTTTGTCGCCAGCGCACGGGCAATTTCAAGGCGTTTTCTCCCGGCGATTGGAAGACTCTTGGCCAGCTTAGCATTCTGGTCCGCAAGATTACAAAATTTCAAAATTCTTAAGGCGTCTTCCTTTGCTTCACTGATGCTGTTGACGCGGCAAAAAGCAGATGCCGTAACATTCTCTAAAACCGTCATTCTGGCCAACGGTTTGACGACTTGAAACGTTCGGCCGATACCCAGATGACAAATTTGATGGGTTTTCAACCCGACGATGCTTTTTTCCTTAAACCGGATGTCACCGGATGTCACCGGAAAAAATTGATTGATACAATTGAATGTGGTGGTTTTTCCGCTGCCGTTGGGGCCGATAAGGCCGACGATTTCTCCTTCTTCCACCTTAAAGGAAACATCATTGACCGCCAGAAGCCCACCAAACGCTTTGGTAAGATTTTTTACTTCAAGAAGTGCCATAATTTATTATTATCCGATGGGCTCAATGGCTCCATTTTAAACACATGTTGTTTGATTTTTTCCCGGTCTTCGATAATCCCTCCATTGGACGAAAACATAATTCCGGATATCCACACAATAATCCGCTTAATAGCCCCAAGTTTTCAGCCAATCCACAGGATATTGTAGCAGCGTGGTGGCATACTCAGTCGGCCAAACCACTTCAAGTTTTCCATCGATCCACTGGACCACGTAGGCGGTGGCTTTGTTCTGATTCTTCATTTTGCCCCATGTGATAAACTTCACCGGCCCGAAAACGGTCATCATGTCGGTTTCGGACAGAGCCTGTTTGATATCCGTGTTCTCAAACGACTTGGCTCTTTTCAAAGCATCCGCGATCACATAGCATGCAGCGTAAGCCTCTGCACCGTGATATTCGGTGGATTTTTTATATTTTGCTACAAATTTATTATAATAATCCATAGCGCCGGGAAAGGGTAAGATCTGGTTCCAAAGCGTTGCCGAAATAACATCCTCGGAGGCAACCCCGGCATTTTTCGCAAATTCCGGCAGCGTAAAACCCCCGGCGCCGCCCATAAACATTTTCGGGGTCAATTTAAGTTCTTTGGCCTGTTTCATGAGCAAAGACCCATCCATAACATATGAAACCATATAGATGATATCCGGATTGAGCTGTTTGATCCCACTCAACATGGGCTTAAAATCAATGCCGCCGTGCTCGTACCCTTCCCTTAATATGACTTTATAACCGGCTTTTTCGCAAAATTTCGAAAAGGATTTGGCGCCCGTGGTGCCGAAAAGTGAATTTTCATGAAGAATGGCCACGGTGTTGGGTTTTATTTTTTCAGCCAGCAAAGTTTTCATGGCGCCGCCATAATGACTCACCGGCGGATTCAACCGGAAAATATAATCCCACCCGGACGTGGTAATTTTATCGGCGGATCCGGTATTGACCAGAAACGGCATCTTGTCCTGTTGACAAATACCGGCCACGGAATAGGTTACGGAATTGCTGAATCCGCCGCCGATCATGACGACCTTATCTTTGGTGATCAATTTCTCCACTACGGAACGACCCACCTCGGGACGTCCGGTATCATCCGACATAACCAATTCGAGTTTTTTCCCGTTGATGCCGCCGGAGGCATTGATCTCACTCAAAGCGAGGTCAAAAGATTTTTTTTCGATCTCACCGAACTTGGCCTCGGTTCCGGTGAGCGGCAAAACAACACCTACCTTCACCGTGTCTGCCGCCGGTGCGCCTGTCACCAACAGGCCCAGCATACAAAACATACTGATCAAACAGACCGAATATCGTTTCATAAAAATATCTCCTAAAGAAAATATCAGCCAGATGATGCGGAGCTTCATGTCTCTATTCTTATTTCCCAATAAACCCGACCCCCTCTTGTTCCTCGTTGTTCTGATAAACCTGGAGCAGCCGCCCACCGGTGACGGATGGTACATGAACGACATGAACAACGCTTTGGTACGATTCAAACTCCGCCGCCATCGACCGCAATTGATTGGGAGATTCCATTAAAAACTGTTCTTTAAAGACGGTGTCGACATCGTCGGGAAAAATGGCGATAGGCGCGATTTGAGCTTCCACAAGATCGTTGAAGAAATGTGTGCCAAAGGATACTTCCGGCGTATATCCTTCTTTTAAAAATGCAACTTCACCCAAAATCAACGTATGATTGATATCTTCGTAACCGACACGGACACCAAGGTTGATATCATTGCTTCCCCACCGTCCGGGTCCGAAAAGTGCATAGCGTTTATCCTGGAGCAGCAGATTGAGGCGGCTGACAACTTGACCGACGCCGAGTTTTTCATCCACCGTTGAGAGTTTGCCATAAGCCCGCGGACACACATAAACGATATATTCTACATTCGGGATGACGGCCCCCGCCACCACCTGGGAGTTGGTAAAGATGATCTGCTCCTTCGGAAGGTCCTGCGGCAGCTCCACATCGCTGATATCCCGACTCACTGCAAGAGAACGACATTGAAGAATATAAAGGTGATCCCCATCCCAGGCAAATTCGACATCCACGGGTCGTCCGTATGCGACTTGAAGCTGTTGGAGAACTTTTTTCACCAGAGAAGGAAATACGGTTTTAGAAAGCAGGTTTTCAAAGGTCAGGCACGTTTTTTCAGGATTGAAGGCCTGGCCTTTGAACATGGGTGCAAAAAGATGCCCGTCTTCGTTTACGGACACCGCCCAGTGTAGATCAGGATGAGATATCTCAGTTAAAAGTCTCGTGAAGGGAATCTGTACCACTTCACCGGCTTTGAGATTAAGTACATCGACGATCTTCTGTGAATATTTCATAATCTGCGGGGTCCCCGCCTCGGGACGCAGCAGTGGATGGCTTAAATGAACCATTCGCGTGTAATCTCCGCCGGTGCGGTCCACGGCTCGCGTACCCAGGCCGAACACCATTCGAACAAGCCCGTCTTCCTTTTTGATACGGGATGTCCAGGCATAAGAGCTGTAAGAAAACCCGACACCGGCGACAAAGGGAAAGAAAAAGTCATTGAATCGCCGTCCCACAACCTTTTGGACCAGGATACTCATTTTTTCATCAAAATCGAGCAGGTTATGGCCTCGGCGATATAAAATGGGCCCGGGACCAAAGGTGCTCATATGAACCTGCTTGAGCCCCCAGATGAATTCGTTCAGACGGGTTTGGATATCCCCCTGATTGGCGACAAAATAAGAGTCGTATTTTCCGGAGAAGGCATATCCGAAATTGTCCTCCAAGTAGCTCGAAGATCTGAGGATCAGGGGGTGTTCACCGATTTTTTCCAAGAACTTTCGAAAATCCTCAACCGTGTCCGGGGGAAAAGACGACCGCTTAAAAAGTTCTGAGATGTTTTTATACTCTGCTTCAATTTTTTCACGGGTTTTATATTTCTGGCTGTGAAACTGATCGAGGCTGTTGTAATCAAGAAAATCGGAGAATATGCCGGAACTAAAATAATACGACTCGGGTATCCTCACGTATTGCTCAACATCGGTATCTGCGTCGGTGAGTTTGGGAACGAGAATTTTATAGGCTAGAAACATGCCGGCGGCCTTGCCGCCGATCTTGCCGGGCCGGCGCCGGTTCCAGAACATATTGTCTACTAGTTCATCGATATCCCGAATCGTGATGTAGCGTTTGCTCACGCCGATAAAAGGGAGTTGATTGGAAATGAAATGATTGATCAAAGCGACCCTGACGCCTTCGGCTTCATTGGGAGATATGTAGAGGTCACCCATGGGGATATCGCAGAACGCCTTCAGTGCCCGCTTAATTTCTGTTGAGGTTGCTCTCTCCATATTGACGATACGATTCAGATGCTTGAAGCTTTCCTGCTTTCTGGCGAGATTGATATAGTTTTCGATCTCCGGTTCACTGAAAAAACTGGCGAAATAGAGATCAATGAGAACTCCCGTATATTCATGAAGGTTCTCCTTGTCGGGAGCCTTTCCGTCAGCATGCAGTTTTTCCAGAGCCTCCTGATCGATCTCTTCTTTGGAAGCGACTTTTCTTTCGGCCAATGCGGATAGAAAAAGTTCTCGTATCGAATCGATGAGATCCGGGTAACGCATCAGCTTGGAAAACATGCGGTAGGTTTTGATCAGGTCCAGTTCTTTTCGATATTTAATGGCAAACCTCCTCCACCGGACAGCCGGTTAAATTGAGGATTGATGATTGATGATTTGCGGCTTTCGCTTCGCTCATTCATTGTTGTGGTAAAGATGCACGAATTGGAAGCAAACCTAAAATCTTAAATCGACAATCAAAAATCATAATTTATACCCACCCTCTGAGTTTGCACGCCTCCGCCACCCTGGCCACCGACACCAGATAGGCGGCCTGGCGCATGTTGATTTTTTCCCTTAACTGCATATCGTGAACCCCTCTAAAAGCACGGGTCATCTTCTCATCGAGTCTTCTGTGAACTTCTTCCAAATGCCAGTAATAATTATACGTGTTCTGCACCTGTTCAAAGTAGGAGACGGTCACGCCGCCGGCATTGGCCAGAAAGTCCGGAAGAACGATAACGCCTTTGGCATACAGAATATCATCCGCATTGGGAGTGGTCGGGCCGTTCGCCAGCTCACAAAGAATATTGCATCGGATGTTATCCGCGTTTTCCTCGGTAATCACGTTCTCCAAGGCCGAAGGAAACAGCACCGCCACCTCAAGTTCCAGCAATTCTTTATTCGTGATTTCATCCGCATTGGAAAATCCCTTTAGTGCTCCGGTACTCTGTTTAAAATCCACAAGGTCTTTTGCGACAATTCCATTCGGGTTGTAAACCCCCCCCTTGGAATCGGAAGCCGCCACCAGCTTCAGCCCGAGGATCTCTTCTCCAAGAAGTGCGGCATACTGGCCGGCATTTCCAAATCCCTGAACCGCCATGGTTTTACCTTTCAAATCGATATTGTGGACATTGGCGGCTTCCCGGGTTACATAGATACCGCCTCTGGCCGTGGCATCTCCGCGTCCTTGAGATCCGCCGATGGGAAGCGGTTTTCCGGTAATGACCCCCGGATGCTTTTCGCCCATGATGGTCTCGTATTCGTCCATCATCCATGCCATAATCTGGGGGGTGGTGTATACATCAGGCGCCGGAACGTCTTTGGTGACACCGAGGGTTCGGCCAACGGCGCGAATATAGGCCCGGGCAAGGCGTTCTTTTTCGGTTTCCGAAAGTGCTTTGGGATTGCAAATCACCCCGCCTTTGCCGCCGCCCAGGGGAATGTCCACAACAGAGGTTTTCCAGGTCATCCAGGCTGCCAAAGCGCGTACCGTGTCAATGGTTTCATCAGGGTGCCACCGAATACCGCCCTTGGCAGGACCGCGAGCCGTATTGTATGCAACCCTGAACGCATGATAGATTTTCGTTGAACCGTCGTCCATTTTCACCGGGAGTATGACTTTGAGCTCCTGCATGGGCCAGCGGAGCAATTCGTGCATTGCAGGGTCCAAACCCAGCCTTCGGGCGGCATCGTCAAGCTGCTGCTGGGCAATACTAAAAGGATTCAAGGCGTCTTTCATGAGAGGGCTCCTTTGCATTCAGATGGGTTATTGTTGCTCATCGTTACGGATTCGGTAAAATTCATATTATATTAACCCATGGGGATGTATTATTTCAAGCCCTTAAATAATCGCCTGACAATTCTTTTCGAGATGTGATATACTTATTTTAACCGGTTCAGGGCTTTGGGTTTTAAAGCACCGGTATCTTGGTTTAAAATGGATTATAAAGAATTCAACCCCAGTTTTCCGGTCATTCGATGATGGATTGCGGATGATGTGAAGCAAAACTGACTTCAGGCGACGTAAAAGCCGGGACAAATACAGAAAACGTCGTCATTTTACGAAAGCAAGGTCATGACCAAACATTTTCATAAAGAGTTGGAAAAAATAAAAAAGAGGATCCTCTCTTTAGGCGGCATCGTGGAAGATCGGGTTCGCTTGTCCATTAAGGCAATTGAAACGAGAGACGCCGGCATCGCAAAAAAGATTATTAACGGAGACTATGAAATCGATGAGATGGAGGTCGATATTGAGGAAGATTGTCTGAAAATTCTGGCGCTGTATCAGCCTGTTGCCGTGGATCTTCGCTTTATTACCACCGTCATCAAGATCAACAGCGACCTGGAAAGAATCGCCGATGAAACCGTAAATATCGCGCGGGGAGTAAACTACCTTTCAGGGAAAAAACAACAATTTGACTTCGATTTTGACTTTTCTGAAATGCTGGACAAGACGCAGTTCATGCTAAAGAGAAGCCTGGATGCCCTGGTAAACCTGGATACGGATATCGCCGCCAAGGTATGCATCCTTGATGATGAGGTTGATAAGATGAACGGTGACGTTCACCGCCTGGTGAAAAATGCCGTCAAAAAAAATCCCGAACAGGGAGAGCATTTGATCAACCTGCTTTTAATCTCCCGTCACCTTGAACGCATTGCCGACCATGCCACCAACATTGCCGAAGAGGTGATCTATCTGGTAAACGGTGAAATTGTCCGACACGAAAATTTTTAAAGCTTTATTCGAAAAACACTTCTTCCTCGGGCAACTCCTTCTCCTCGGGAAAATCGTGAAACGGATACGGCTTTTCATTTTCGTTTAAGGTGACATACCGTAGAACCTTATAGGCATAAATCGAAACCTTATTTGTAAAATTTCTGACCGGATTATTATACGTTTTTGAAATGAGCAGATAAACATATTGAAATAAAACGGAAACCTGAATGATAATTTTCAAAATTTCAAATACAATAAAAAAGAAGACGGTGTAGAGCAGGCGAATAATTATTTTTTTTCGCGGAAATGTTTTAGATTCCATTTGCTTTCCTTTGCAAGATCTTACCTTTGGTTCACTGCTTCATTGACCAGGTTGGGCGGCCGGTTTCCTTTCAGGGCTTCTGCCATATTCAAAGCCGCCATTTTTGCCATCCGGAGTCTCGTCTCAATGGAAGCGCTTCCGATATGAGGCGTCAAGACGACGTACTCTTTGAATTTGAGAAGTCCCGGATGGACACGGGGCTCTTCTTCGAACACATCCAACGCCGCGCCTCTGATTCGGCCCTCCTCGAGAGCTTCAACCAGGGCTGCTTCATCTACTACCGGTCCTCTGGCGGTATTGATAAGAATCGCGGTATGTTTCATCTTTTTGAACTCTTGGGTAGAAAACAAATGTTTTGTCTTCTCCGTCAGGGGAACGTGAATGCTGACAAAATCACTGACGGCAAGGAGTTCGTCGAAGGCCATAAATTCTGCTTCATATTCTTTCTCGGCGTTTTCTTTCCTGGATGAACTATGGTAAACGATCCGCATGTCAAAGCCTTTTTTCGCTCTTCTGGCCATGGCTTGTCCGATAGCGCCCATCCCGACGATGCCCAGCGTTTTCTTATAGATATCTATCCCCAAGTGCACTTGCATGAGCTGCCAGTTTTTGAATTTTCCCGCCCTTGTATATTGATCTGCTTCCGGGATTTTCCGGGCAGTGCTGATCAGAAGGGCAAACGCCAAATCCGCCGTTGTTTCCGTGATCACACCCGGGGTATTGGTCACCATGATGCCTCGTTCGGTTGCTCCGGCGATGTCGATGTTGTCATACCCTACGGCAATATTCGATATCACCCTGATGGACGGCAGTTCGTCCATCACCGAAGCATCGATTTTGTCGTTGAGCAGGCTGACGAGCCCTGCCTTCCCACGTGCACGTTCTATCAGTTCATGTCTCGACAGGATTCTGTCCGTGTCGTTAATGTCGATGGTATGCCGTTCTTTTTCCAATATATCTACGGCATCCCTGAATACTTTCCTGGTAATTAATATTTCAGCCATCTTGAATTCACCTTTTGTTATTTTCCGTCAAACCGGACATTTTTGTTTGAGCGACAGCTGGAACCCAGTCAGCTGTCTATAAGGTGTTTCTTGAATTGCTTATATATATACGAATTCGGTCGGCCAAGGCCTTATTTCAAGCGGTAAATATCTTTGACCAGATCCTGAAACCAAGAAGGCCTTTGGATGACGACGTAAATCAAGATCAGGCCGATGACGGGTATCGGAATCAAAACATCAACCACCCCGAGCAGGATCAGAATTAAGATGGTTTTGGATTGAGTGTTCATCATATTCAAAATGTCACATTTTAAAAGCGAAAATCACAGTATTTGGCGCCTTCCATGATGGCCTGTGTTCTTTTCAATTCAATCCGGGGGTTGAATCCGTTGCTGCCCTTCCGAGGCGTTTATGATGGAAAGCGCTCGCAATATATAAACAGCATACCAAATTTTTCAGAAAAATCAAACCAACAGACGAAGGTCTTAAATTTTGTCAAAGATCGTCGATTGATAGAAATGGCGTTTTGTGATATTATTAACATCTTATTAAATAATGGAACTTAACTCAATCCTATAGAATCGGAGTTTTATGATGTCCCTTAATGAAAGCCCTGACTGTCAAATCGAAAAAATCATTCATGCTGATGACACCGAGGTGATTGCCAAAGTCTCCGTAGACCTTGAAAATGAACAAATGGAGTATTTTTTATGTCATCAGGATTGTCTGACAACGGATTTGCATAGCACAAAAGCCAGGCTCGGGATTAACCAGGAGAAAAAAGGCGCTTTTGAACTCAAGGGAAACAAGGTTTTTTATGAAGCGAGATTCTGGTTTTATATCCCCGAATATGCCGCGGGCCTTGCCATTGACCAGTTGATAATACCCGGCCTTAAAGTCAGTAAGATTTATTTGAGAAATTCCAAACTCAAATATACGGCCCAAGAACTCATCAACTTGATTTCAAATCGCATCATTATTGTCCCAAAAGGAACCAGGGTCCTTGAAGAAGGCATTTTAGCGGTGCCGGTGATGCCCTTTGTACATCTTCCCAACCCGAAAGTTCTGACACCTTCATATCTTAAGGCCGCCGTTCAAAAAATAATCCCCCGTGAAGACCTGTATTTTGTCCAGCCGGAGCAAAGGGTGGACAAGGTCGTCGTGCCGGCCGGAAAAGGCGTCATCTCCCATACCACCCTCTTTACCCAGCAGAACGAAATCTATATTTTAGATCCGGAACACGCGGATGCCAGGGTGGGCAGCCGCCACACCAACGGCATTATCTATCTGGAATTTGTCGGAAAGGAAAAAGACTTTACCAAAACGCTCGCGCACTTTGAAGTTTATAAACCGGCGTCTTCTCAAATAAACATAAATAAAAAATACTATATTGACTTGAACAGCGACCTATTGGAAAAACTGTACACGGATCAGGCCGTCAACGAAAAAACCATCCTCGCAGTGAATGACACCAAAGCACAAGGATTCATCAAACTGAATGACCGGTATGATCGATTGCTCCATGAGCTGAAACCCAATACCGCATTGATCCTGCAAGATTTCCCGAACCGGCGCCTTGCATCGTATCTCATCGTAGCTGCAGATCTCGGACTTCTCAGCGATCTGACTTTCAGGAAAGCCCCTGAAGAAGAATACTTTTTCAGGTCGGAACACCTCGTCTTTATGAATACGCTCCAGGATATGGGTGTAAGGATTTATTGGAAGAGTCCTTTGCAAGGCGACTTGGTCTTATACAAGCGATTCTTTATGAGGTCTTCGGTGATCCCTTCATTCCATGAAGCCTTCAGTTCAAGGAAGCTGGCCGCAATTTACGGTACTGCAGGGAGCGTCGATACCGGCACCCAACAAGAAATCATAGACAGCATCAGATCGTTCAAGGATTTTCACGGCGGTATCTGCGGTATTCTGACCGGCGGCAGCGCTGGAAGCATCATGTCCTTTGTATCCAAAACCGCAGCCGATCTTGGATTATTGTGCGGTGCCGTATATTGGAAGATTCCCGGGGTGGACATTTATTCCCATGTCGATTTTGCAGCCCACTTGGGCCGAAATGATTTGCTGGAAAGGCAGGAAATTCTTTCTGAAACCACCGAGGCCGACATTTATTTCAAAGGGGGCGTCGGCACAAACCTTGAAAACGCCATTACGTTTGTTAAAAAAAAGCTCGGCATCGGTTACTACAAGCCCCAAATTTTTGTGGGAGAATTTTACAAACCGCTCCAAGACATGCTCACCCATATGACATCCGAAGGCATGGTTGATCCCGGTGTTTTTAAAAATTGCTATTTCATCAAACATGGCGCTGAGATTTTCGAAACGCTTTGCGATCACTTCGGATCTGAAGATAAAACGATCCTCGACGTTTCACCAAACGATACCGGGCTGTCCCACGTGTCCCCAAATTGCCCCAGGATGCCATTTTGCGCCTAAAACCCCTTATCGCCAAATCTTAACCGTTCTCGACGACTTCGATGCCAAAACCAGACGACATACAATAAATGGTAGAAGAACTAAAAAAATAATACCATATATCGTATTTTTCCTTGAATAATTCTCCTATTCAATGTAAGAAAAGATAGCCGTTTATCAACAGAAAAAAGGAGGAATTTCATGAGAGTTATTGCAAGCGCGAATCAAAAGGGAGGATGCGGTAAAACGACAACGGCCATTAATCTTTCATCTTCGTTGTCTTTAAAAGGACAAAGGGTACTGCTTATCGATTTCGACCCCCAGGCCCACGCCACCATGGGACTGAACGTAAATCCCGGCGATCTCGAAAAAAGCATTTATGACGTTGTCACGCCAAATAAAAATGAGCCTTTGGGAATTGAGGATATTTTATGGTCCATCAGGGAAAACTTCGATCTTGCGCCTTCAAGCATCATCCTCAGTGCATTCGAACAAGAACTTTCCGGGCTGGAAGGCAGGGAAGACAGACTCTTGCAAGCCATTCAGCCACTTGAAGAAAAATATGACTATATTGTCATTGATTGCCCGCCAAGCATCGGCCATCTCAGCTTCAATGCCCTACGCGCTTCCGAGGAGGTAATTATTCCCATCGATATGAGCCTCTTTTCTCTTCGGGGCGTTTCAAAACTGTTAGAGATTATCATCCTGCTTAAAGACAAAATCGGTCATGACCTCAGATCTCGAGCACTTATCACCATGTTTGACCGCAGAACTCGTTATTCCAGAATTGTTTTAGAAAAGGTTAAAGCGGAATTTCAAAGCAATGTTTTCGAAACGGTGATTCGATACAATATCCGTCTCAGAGAAACCGCCGATTTTGGATTACCCGTTGGAGATTATGATAAACACTCCATCGGCCATGAGGATTACGAAAATCTGGCGGATGAGATTCTTCGCCTGGATGCATCCCGCATGCAAGAGCACTGCAGTGCCTTGGGCGCGCCGCAAGACATCTTGCAAAAAACAGAGGCATATATTGATATTGCCCGGGAATTCCCCGAGGATGAATCGCCGGCCTCCGAAATGGAAGAGTTGTCTGGGGATGATCTGTCTACCGCTGAGATGGAGGAGTTTTCCGAGAATGAACCGGCAGTCTCGGGAATAGAGGCATCGGACGAAGATGATCTGTCGGCCGCTGAGATGGAAGAATATTCCGAAGATGAACCAACGGCTTCGGAAATAGAAGAATTCCCCACGTATTCGTCTCAATCCAATTATTCACAAATGATTGAAGCGATTGCCGCCAATTCCAGAGATTCCTTTATAGACGATGAAGAGGAGATTTAGGAAAGTTTAAGGGGCGCTATTCACAATGGAAAACAAGGGCTTGGAAAGAGGTCTGGAGGAAATCTCGAATATATTTTTATCCGCCGGGAAGAAAGCCGGAGACACTTTGCATCCGCCTGACAATCCATGCGAGATCGTGGAGACCGTGACTGTCTGTAAAAAACTATCCTTTTATA
>JBAUWG010000086.1:0-1780 GCA_049583675.1 Desulfobacterales bacterium
GTGTATGATCGCAGGATTCAATATAACGGCATATGGTCAGCACTTTGGATATGATTTCGTTTGTGTTCGGTTCCCCGGCTTTATCCGGACAACAGCGCCGGCATGGTCTGAAACCGGCCTCTTCCGCACCTTTTTTAGAAAAGAAAAATCTTACATTTTCAAGTTTGGGTTTCTTGCTTGGACAGTGCAGCCGACAATATATAAAGGTCGATATGACGCCGTAATAGCATATTCCGTCATATTGGCTGTCCCTTTTTAAAACACCCTGCCATAAGGCCTGTTCCGATAAGTCCATTTTTTCTCCTTTTGTGTCGGTTTTATGTCTGATCGATAAGCGACTTCTCCTTCTGAGAGAAAGCGTCTTGTTATTCCGGCATAAATATAATACCGATGGGGAGAAAATTTCTATCCGAATCTTGTGATGAAATTATTTTTGTTATAAATTTGATGAATTGGTAAAAAGTCGAATTTATCAAATTTTAAAATATGCACTTTTGGGTGAGAGTCCAAGTTTAAATTCCAGGCAATTCATTATCTCAGAAAGCGTTGACGGATTCTTTATAACTTTTTATAAATTGAGATTATGAGGTTCATAGACTTGGATCCTGTGACCTATAATGTTGAAACAAATAATCGTATTCGAGGGAAAAAACATGGGTATTAAATTGGTTATTATCGGTGGCGTTGCCGGAGGCGCTACAGCGGCGGCCCGGGCAAGAAGAGTGAATGAAGATGCTGAAATTATCGTTTTCGAGCGGGGAGAATATATCTCCTTTGCCAACTGCGGACTTCCCTATTATATCGGGAATGTTATCAAAAAACGCGCCCACCTCCTTTTGGCCACACCAAGACAATTTAAAAATCGGTATAACATCGATGTACGTATTTTCTCCGAAGTTGTCGGTCTCAATGCCAAAGACAAAACAGTTGAGATAAAAAATACGGCTACTGGAGAAAAATATAAGGAAAGTTATGATAAGCTGATCTTATCCCCAGGGGCCGAACCTATTAAACCGCCCCTGGAGGGTATTGCACTGGAGAATATCTTTCACCTTCGAAATGTACCCGATTCAGACCGGATCAAAAAAATTGTGGACGAGCGCAATCCTCGCCGGGCGGTTGTAGTGGGCGGCGGCTTCATTGGGCTCGAGATGGCCGAAAACCTGACCGATAGAGGTGTTAAAACAACGATCGTGGAAATGCTCGACCAGGTGATGCCCTCTTTGGACTATGAAATGGCGTCCATGATTCATGAGCATCTTAAAGCAAAAGATGTGGAACTCGAGTTTAAAAACAGCGTAAAATCATTTTCAAAAGCAGGTGATCAGATTTTAGTCTCGACGCAGAAAGGGAGAACAATTGAATGTGACCTGGTGTTGCTCTCCGTAGGAATCAGACCCGAAAATTCACTGGCCAAACAGGCCAATCTGAAAATAGGCCCAACAGGCGGCATTGCGGTTGACAACACCATGAAAACTTCCGATCCGAATATCTATGCCGTGGGAGATGCGGTGGAAGTCAGAGATATCGTCACGGGATTCCCCACGTTGACCGCTTTGGCAGGGCCTGCCAATAAACAGGCGCGCATCGCTGCGGACAATGCTTTGGGCAGAAAGTCAATTTTTACCGGCACCCTGGGAACTTCGGTGGTAAAAGTCTTCGATATGGTCCTGGCGTCTACCGGCGTCAATGAAAAATTTCTGAAAAAGCACGACATTCCTCATCTTGTTTCCTATACCCATTCAGGTTCCCACGCCGGCTATTACCCGGGTGCCACCAA
>JBAUWG010000087.1:0-3197 GCA_049583675.1 Desulfobacterales bacterium
GGGCATGCTTCTATGCTCTTTTCAAGTATTCTTTACGCTCAACCAACTTTTGATCAATAACGGCCTGCCATGCGTAGCCCACCGGGCGAAGCATGGTGGAGGCGGCGTGAGTCGAACCCGATAGTTATCGATTATTTATAATAATATCAATATGATTTCAAGGATTGCACCACATTTGCACCACCCTGCCCTTTTTACAGACGCCAAATATACCGTGTGACTCCGGTTTTAGTAGTTGGCTTTAAACCAAAATCTATTTTTACCTATGGTTTGTAAAATTATGGCAAAAAACAAATTGATGGTGGCATGAAAAAGTATAGTTGGATGAAGATAATTTGACAAAAATTAAAATTTGACGTACCGGCGGTTTTGAATCACTTCAAAGCGTCTAAGAAGTAATTAAGAAGATATTATCAGGTCAACTCGTTGAATTGTACCATCCTCTCTTCGAATCTGGGCTCCAAGATGCTTAAGGATTTTCAGCATCGAACTGTTTTCTGCCAGCATATATCCGATAAATTTACGAATTCTATTTTTGCGTGCGCAATGAATTAATAAATTCAGAAGCTCTGTCCCCAGACCTTGACTTTGATATTCATCAATTATTGTTAATGCAAATTCTGCCGTTTCAGGTTCGTCTTCTACTCTGAAATATCGAGCGACCCCTATCCCAAACATGCCAACTTGACTTACAATATAAGCACACAAGGCCAAGTGATTCTTGTTATCAATTTCTGTCAACTGTTTCAGTTGACTGTTTGAGAGACTGCTTATAGGTACAAAAAATCGTCGATATTTTGATTGGGTTGATAATTTTTCAAATCCAATCTTTAACTCCTCTTTGTCATCTTTGTTTAACAACCGAATTAAAACGGGTGTCCCGTCTCTCAATCTAATTTCAATTGGGTAATCAAACATTTTGGTGCCATGTTTTCCGTTTCCGATAGGCTTGAAATTCTTTGAGAACATATTTGCCCGGAAAGTCAGAAAGGGAAAGATATTTTAACGTTCTCTTGATAAAAGAATTCATCAAGCTGTTCAGCAAGTCATCTTTTTCCCGCTCGTCGATATAGTAGCGTCCAGTATCTGTTGGAAACGAACGGATTCCCCTAATGCGTTCCTAAGTTCTTCAACACTGTAATGCGAAAGATGTTGATTTGTTTGAAACCTCAGAAATAAATCATCTAATCTGGTTTCCATCTTTTTGACTCCTCAATATACCCCTCATTTAAATCACCATTCATACCAACAGAAGCGCCTTTTTGTTTTACGCTTATCTTTCATTTGCCCAAATCGATTTTATTTTATCTTTTTTTTGTTTCCGTTTCTCTTTTAGTGTGTGCTTACTGCTTTTAATCTTTTGAAGTAGCTGTGCAGCGACCAGCCCAGGATAATTCCCATTGACAAAATCAGGGACATCAACAGTGCCCTGGACATCGACAGCGTCCAGAATAAAAACGTCACTTCCACGGACGGGACATTCTGAATTATGAATAATGCCGCCATTCCAGCCATAACGATGCCAAGTATCAGTTTAAAGTTCATCTTTTTTTCCTCTTGTTTCACGTCATTCTACCAATTAAAGAACAATTTCATAGGGGTCGATTTTGCTGATTCAGATCTATTATATGTTCAATTATGTTCAATTTTTGTGCCAGGTTTTCAACACTCAGGGTCGCATCACCCATCATTTTGATTTATAAGAATAATCAGTTTAAAAGACACTTTCAGGGCAGTCATTAACAGCCATATAAAAAGGGTCATATTTACCCAAATGGTCATATATGACCCTTTTTTTTAAAAATCTTATAAGTGTTATAGGTGGCAAATGATAAGGTAAATTGAAATTGGGATGTGAAGTTATGGTTTTCGGATGTCTAATTTGCACATATGAGTGCGCAAGGAGTTGCGGCTGAGCCCAAGGATTTCAGCGGCACTGTTTTTTCCGCTGACTTTCCACTGGGTCTGCTCAAGCACCCGAAAAATGTGGTCACGTTCAACCGTTGCCAGTGTTTTTGGAGCCGTCGTTAAATCCTTTTGAGTTTTAACCAGGTTATCCATTAGGTTTTGAATACCCGTTTATTAGTTTTTTCATCCATGCCCTTTCCAACATCAGCGATCACCAGACAGGCATAGTTTCCAGGCGTTATTTTGGGGAAATTCCTGTCAATCTCTTCCGTCAATATTTAATTTCTATAGACAATTCGGATACGCCCTTCGCCCTCCATTGCATCAGACGCATTGACCAGATCAGCAGACAGAACCATCTGCAACTGAATCAAGTCGATTTTTACATTGAGTATATCCAGAGGTAAATCGAAATCCACATGGTAGGTGACCTCCGGCGTTACTATCAGAATGCGTGCATTTTCGGATTGGTCTGCCATTTCTGAACGGATCTTTTTATAATACCTTTATGGCTTTCACCTGAAAAGCGCCGACATATGCTTATACACGTCGATCATTTTGGCGCCATGTTTCCCGCTTCCGATAGGCTTGAAATTCTCTGAGAACATATTTGTCCGGAAAGTCATGAAGGGAGAGATACTTTAACGTACTCTTGATAAAAGAATTCATCAAGCTGTTCAGCAAGTCATCTTTTTCCCGCTCGTCGATATAGTGGCGTTCCAGTATCTGTTGGAAACGAACGGATTCCCCTAATGCATTCCTAAGTTCTTCAACACTGTAATGCGAAAGATGTTGATTTGTTGGCAGCGAATCGATCATCGGAATATCGATCCGCGCAATCACTCCGACGTACCACCGGTCGCCGGCCAGTTTACGGGAAATATCATAAAATTCCAGTTTCAAACCATTACCGAGTTCTATGGTTTTTATCAATGTCTGTTTCATCGTCTGTTTCATCTCGCATCCTCGTTAAGGCAGCGTTTTAAAGACTGCAGTCAACTACCACCCGCGAAGCGGGTGGCTTGAATTTTCGGCAACAGGCCGAAAAGGCAAAAGCACGTCAGTGCTTTCGACGTTGAACTTGCATCCGGGTGCAAAGCACCCGGTTTGTTTTGCAAGAATCAAGTCAGATAGGTCGTCGTCGTTAATATTCCAACGGCTTCACTGGGCTCTTATCGAGAAAGAATAGCCGTCGCTTATTTTTTCACGTTCAAATCATTCTTTACGGATGTGACCCCTTTGACGCTGCGTGCGATTTCACCCGCTTTATCGACGGCCTGTTGAGAAGC
>JBAUWG010000088.1:0-7088 GCA_049583675.1 Desulfobacterales bacterium
TTTTTTAGCATGATCAATTTTTCCGCAAAATGGGGCATGCGGCCAAAAGGAAGAAGGATCATAATGACCAGAATAATAATGAGGACATAGGATGTCCCCTTTTGCACTGCGCTTGCTTATCTCGGTATCGGGATCGGGCCGGAGCGGTTGAAGGCGCTCTCCGGCAAGCACACGCTCGGATAGACACGGTACCATCCACCGCCTGTCGACACCCTCGTAAAGAGACAGTGAAGTTGCTTTTCGAAAGCGATGTATTGCTTAAGCGCGACATAGTTTGCGTGGCTGAGCGGATCGCCGAGCGCGGCGGCGCGCTGGTAATAACCGAGAGCGGTTTGCCAGTGCCCGATTTTGCTCTCCACCACGCCAAGGTTATTCCAAGCGGCGGCGTAGTTGGAATTCAGATGGAGGGTTTTCCGGTAGGCATCTCTTGCATGGATGAAAGCCTTAAGCTCGAGCTGCATCAGCTCCTGCGCGGGACCGGTACTGCCCTGAAACCGGTTCTTTTCGGCTTGCAATCCGACCGTTTTGAAGGCATTGCCAAGATTGTACCACGCAATGTAGTCCTGATAGGGGCCGGCGATGCGCTCTTGCTCTTTGAGCACCTGAAAGATCTTGTGAGGGCGGCCGCACAAAGCCACCGCAGTGTTCGCGTCAGGTTGGCATTTCGATTCCGACTCGTAGGAATACGAAACAGCCAGATCATTCCAGGCAGCAGCGTTGTGCGGATCGAGTTGTATCGAGCGATGAAAAGCATCTGCCGCTTCGGCGTAGCGATTCAGCACAAAGTAGTTCACTCCCAGCCCGAGCCATGCGTGGGGATTCTTTGGATCGAGGGCAACGGAACGCTTCCCCGGACCCAGCGCCAGACCCGGGCGGTTGAGCTTGAAGTAACCCACCGAGAGAATACCCCAGGCGGTCGCGCTATTTGGATCATCGCGGGTCCAGGCCTTGCCGTATTCAACGAGACCCTTCCAATCATGGCGTTGTTCAAGGTCGATGGCGTGCGCCGCGGAATAACCGTTGGTCGTTGCCGGCTTTGATTCTTCCGGCAGTGATACCTTCGGTGGTTCTTGCGGTGATACTTGCGGGACAGGGCCAGTTGGCTGCTTTTCCGCCTTGTTGTGTTGCGCTTCGCCTATTCGTTTCGCACTCACGTAGGATTGAGACATATCCGTGCTCGACAGCCTGGTCCCGTCGGCAGACAAAACCAATCGGTTGACGAATCCCCCCTGCCGCCACCTTAGCCTCACCGCGTTGCGGGAAGGGTCGGTACACGTCCAGACGCCATTGTTGGCGTCTGCGTAAACCATGGTGCCATCGGGCTTGATGGTTACGACACCCCCGGTAAACCAACGCCATTTTCCGACGATCGCCTCACAGGGCACCGCAGAGGAAGGTTGTCCCAGCCTAAGGTTGTTCGAAAGGGCGCTCGGGTCCGCGTGCGCCCGCGCCTGTCCGAAAGCTATTACCAGCAGGAAAGCGAGCAGTGCGCCATTAATCGCGGACTGGATCTTCATCTGACATCTCCCGAATATTATATGAAGCCATCTCTAAAATAATCTTTTGGCCCAAACTCGGCGTTGGAACCTCGTTTTAATCGCTGCTATAATAAATAAATTAATCACCGAAGTTATGATTTCAATAAGGAAGAAAAAATATGTTTTTAGGGCACATGCATCATTTGTGACGTCTTAATAAACTGGCTTCCCCAAGAAAAACAAGCACAAGGGTCGGCTTCACTCCCATGTCGAGTAATTGACTGTATGTCGTATCGAGAAAATACATTCTGGTCAGCAGCAAGTCCGGTTCCTGACATTAACGTCACAGACGATCTTGATACTGGATAGTCCTTTTACTGATTTCTCATTACTGAACTGCGAAGCAATAGAAGCTGTAAAAGCTAAAATGAGACAAATACACCAATAAATGCTTTTTTTCATCATTCACCTCGATTCAATCCTATCACGTTGTGACATTTATCTTCTTGACTTGGGTAATTTTATATTTATGTTATTTTTGATGGTTATTCCTTATGCGGCATACGCGTCAATAAATGTATGTGTTTGCCCATATTTTCAGGGCGAAACATATTAGTTGGGCGTCCGTAAATCCCATTCTGCCACTATGCCACTGGAAGGAGGTCGAAATGTCCAAGGGTTACTGGATCGCTCAAGTCGATGTCGCCGATACCGAGAAATACAAGGATTATATCCAAGCCAACGCCATGCCGCTTAAAAAGTTTGGGGCGAAGTTCCTGGTGCGCGCCGGTCGCTTCGAGATTCCCGAAGGGAAAAGCCGCAGTCGCAACGTAGTGATCGAGTTCCCCACGTATCAAGCGGCGCTCGACTGTTGGAAGTCACCTGAATACCAGGCGGCGCTCAAGCTGAGGCTGCAAGTCTCAACCGTTGATCTGGTGATCATTGAGGGATACGATGGCCCTCAGCCTTCCTGACGATGCGGCTATAGGAGATAAAGTATGGCATTAAAAGTAATCGGCGCAGGTTTCGGCCGAACAGGAACCATGAGCTTAAAATCAGCGTTAGAACAACTTGGCTTAGGCCCTTGCTACCACATGGTAGAGTGTCTTCCCCGGGGGCCGGAGCATTGGCAGAAGTGGATTGATGCCGCCAATGGCAAGCCTGACTGGAACACCCTATTCGATGGGTTCGAGTCAACCGTCGACTTTCCTTCGTGTTCGAGCTACAAGGCTCTCGCCGCCTACTACCCCGATGCTAAAGTCGTCCTAACCGTCCGTGATCCTGAGCGCTGGTTTGAGTCAACTCAGGATACCATCTTCGCGCCACACTGGATCGAATACCTTAGGAACGTTGAGATGGGCAAATTTATAATGCTGACCATCAACGACTACCTGCAGGATCGAATGCACGACAAAGCGCACTTGATTCGGCGTTTTCAGGAACATATCGAGGAGGTACGGAATACTATTCCGGCATCACGGCTTTTGGTCTTCGAAGTGAAGCAAGGGTGGGGGCCATTGTGCGAGTTCCTGGAGCGACCCGAACCTGATGCAGATTTTCCGTTTTTGAATGACGAAGAGGCAACCAAGGAAATCATTAATAAAATAATATCCGAGGGATTCGAGGCGGTATTCGGATACAACGGAGTCTGAATAACGACAAAGTTCGAGCACATTACGAATACGCAACGTATAAACGCATGCGATGCACCCGGCTACACCCGCACAGTTTGTGGTTCGCTGCACTCGCTTTACCACAAACCGTTATATGCAATGGATCGCATGATTTCATCTTAATCAATATTTTCTTTTCATTTCCCATATCCTATGAGTCAGCAAGATCTATTGCAGTATATTCAAATTAAAAATAACGGGGAATTCACCGGCACGATATGGTGAAGCCGTTGCGTGTCGGGTACAATGAATTGTTCGTATCGATCCTTAAAGGTTAGGTTAAGACTCGGAATTAAAATATAAACAATTCCCCCATTCAAGACGCATCACATTCTGCTGATCAAAGGTGGCCTAATTTTCGTGTCGTTATACCTCTTGTGGAATGGTTTAATTTATTGTCTCAGTTTTTGACTGAGGCTGCTGCACTCAACCGCAAGTGCATGGCACTGTTCTGCTTTGGCAGTGAATATCTTCTCCAACTCTACAAAACGCCCTGTGCCCACCTGTTGATACGATTGCATGCCAACACCACCCGTTTGTTGGGCCTGATAGGTAGCCCCTCCGGCAGCAATGCCCGCCACCAGGGCATTTGCAAATGTGGCCTTCCAAAATGATTTTTTCATTTCACCGGCCTTTTCTTTATATCCGACCGAGGCCTTTTCAAAAAATGTGGCGGCAGTCTGATAACGTTCTTTCGCCTTATCGTTATTCCCTTCTTTTTCACGGATTTCTGCCATCAGTTTGTATAACTTTGCTGAAGCAAAAGTATCATCCACATAACTGTCAATGCCGACAGGTTGCGCACCCAGGTGGATCATTTTAGTAGCTAACGCCATGTGATCGTGGGACACGGCAATTAAGGCCGGCGAAGCACCACCCTTATTCTGGGCATTAATATCAGCACCTTTGTCGATCAGAATTTGTACGAGATCATCGCTGCCACTTTTGGCGGCAAACATTAGCGGTGTCCAGCCGGCATCATTTCCAACGTTTACATCTACGCCTAACTTAATCAATTTATTCGCTATGGAAAGATGGCCGTTCTCCGAGGCCATCATCAATGCGGTAAGACCGTTGTTGGCCTTTATATCAAGAGACGCTCCCTTATCGAGAAGGTAATCAAAAATCGATTCTCGACCATTGTACGAAGCAATCATAATCGGAGTTCCACCGTCATTATTGCGGGCATTCACATCGGCACCCTTTTCCACCAGGACTTCAACCATTGTTCTATACCCCCGCATGACGGCAAACATCAGCGGAGTCCATCCGGTACTCGCCTTTGGATCTATGGTGACCCCCTGGGCCACCAAAGCTTTAAAAATTTCAGACTGCCCCTTGTCGGCGGCAATGTGCAATGGCCGAAATCCGAGGCTGTTCGGTTTATCTATATCCTGTTTCTCTACAATGAGCTGCTGGGCCTTTTCTATATCGCCCTTGAACATTGCGTTTTGCAGCGGCATCGAGCTGCAGCCTGATAAGACGACAACTGAAATAACTGTCAGGCAATAGGTGATGACATGAACATATAAACGATAACGTTTGGATTGAGACATCGTTCATCTCCTTTTATTTTTATCAAAGTGTTTTTCTTTTATTGAATTTTATTCATATTTAAAAATATTTTTTTATTGATTTATCACCACACATGGCAATTGAAGGAATCAAAAGCAATACAGTCAGCAGGGAAATGAAACAAAAATATTGGTATTTTCTTGAATTCATGTCTTGTTCCCCTTTAAAGTTGTTATTTTCGGGCTAAAGCAAACGTTTAGCTGTAAGGCGAACTTACAAACTGTCATACACATGTGACATGTCTTACTGCCCCAGAACGGTTACTTTGTTATCGGGACCCTGTACGCTCCCTTTACCTCTAAGATAGACATAGCCCACATTCTTAACAATGGCAAAGGAAAGGAGATTGAATTCGTCGCCTGCTCCACGAAAAATATATCCTTGGATCTTCATTCCGACATTGCTTTTGCCAAATCGAACAATACTGCCATCTCCAATATTGTTGTTGTTAAAGAGTGCTATAAGTCCACTCGTATCACCCGGAAAGCTTGGGCCAGCACTCAATGTACCATTTTTTCCGCCGGAGTAGCTCGCCCGGAAAGTAGTTCTGACACGGAAAGCCCCATTGATAGAAATAGGGATTTGATATCTCTGTTTTTCTTTGCCAGCTCTGATTTCATTGACAATGCTATCTTCCAGCTTGGGTATGGTTTTTTTGACAAATGAATATTGTCTATACTCATTAACCAACGCTTCCATTCCGTTATAATCCTTGTGAGAGAGTCGGACCTCGAACTGTTTATTGAATTTAGATTCTATCTCACCCAAACGCTTGAGTTGGGCAATCCAAGATTCCGCTTCATTTCTAAATCGTGTTTGGGGGTAGTCGGATAGAAATTTTTCCATAGCCTCGATCTTCTCCATAGCCTTGGCCTGTTTGAACGCCGCCGGCTCAAGGCTTGCTAAAGCTTCCGACACGTGCGAACCATTGGGGAATTCGGATAGATAACGTTTATAGAGCTCGGGTTTATCTATGCTGCGAGTCTCTTTCCATGTTGTCCTCTCCAGGTTCTTCCGCGCAGCCGCCGCATATTGGCTGTTGGGATACTTCTTTAGAAATTGCTTATATGAATAGCTGATGTTCAATCTTTGTGCCTTATCCCAATCACTCTGCATGGAAGCACATCCAAAAAGACCAACACTGAAAAGTATAATTAAGATTGAGATTGCGTTTTTCATGACTACGATTCTCCTTTCCTGCAGCAAAGCATATTTTTTTGAACATTTTACAACCCTTTTAAATCCAACGCTGTCAAATTTCGCTTGATTAATTTTCATGTCTCCGCCTGGACCAGAAAAATCCTACAAAGCAAGACAGGAAAAAAAGCATAATTGATATCGTTGAAAAGAGACCAATTTTCAGGGCAATCCAACTAAGACCCGCAACGGGAAACAAACCTATACGAACAATGGCTCGCAGATGGCTATGTTTTGCGATAAAATTGGCAAAAGGAGGTGAGTATTTGTAATATAATTTTACGAAAAAATTGCCGATGGTACTCGTAATAAGGAAGCGATCACGAAAATCCCGAAGAGTCTTTACATGCGGTTCCATCAGAGATCCATAGGCCGCAGTGGCAATGAAGCAGCCCCCTCCACCACTGCTATCACCTCCACTTCCTGAACTTTCAGGAGAATGTTGCAGACTTTGAATATTCAAGGTAATATTTTTCCCTCCTTCACACCCATTTTCCTGCTTCCATGTAATTGTCCCTGAACCTGATGTGTCCGAGGAAAGTGCAAAGTCCGCATAATATGTCGTTTTTCCATCAGCTTCCCAAAACGGCATGGAAAAATAATAACTTTTGCCACTCACACTACCATTCCACGTTCCATTGGTTGAATCTTGCGTGACGCTGTTTCCAAGTTGGGTTATCTTTAAAGTCCCGGTTTCATCAGCATCCGGCCGACAACCGGAACTTGCCCAGTTATTTGATTCCGAATAATTCCAAGTTCCGGTTGCATCGTAAGCAGGCGGGGTAAAAACCGCATATTTCAGTCTCTGTTCCAAATAATCATCTTCAAAATAGCTGAGATGAACTTTGTCCGATGAGTCAATTGCAACTGACGTATAACTAAATGGATTTGAGGCAGAAGTATAATTTTCTAAAGTCGTCATCACCCAATCGCCGGAAGCGTTGGTTGCGTATTTTATACAGCCGTCAGTATAATCGGAATAGCTGATATGGACTTTGTCTTTTGAGTCAAGCGCAATTGACGCGTATTCTCCTATAATACCATTTGAGCTGTCCACCTTGGTGACCACCCATCCTCCGGAAGCATTGGTCGCATATTTGAGTTGACCTTTTTGTTTGTCCATGTAGCTGATGTGAACATTGTCGGAGGAATCTGCTGCAATCGA
>JBAUWG010000089.1:0-10224 GCA_049583675.1 Desulfobacterales bacterium
GATCAAAGAAGAGACCCTTGGAATTTTGTTTAGAATCCAGATATCCGAATCCAGGAACATATCCGAGCTTCAACAACCAAAGGAGCAGGAACTGGTATTTTCCAGCGGAGATGAACCGGTAAAAAAGAATCCGGTGAAGCGGAGCCAGGATAAGGTGGGGCGGAACGCACCGTGTCCTTGCGGAAGCGGGAAAAAATACAAAAAATGCTGTGGCCGGTGATGTCAAATCATGCATATTTTTTGCATGGGCCTTTACAAATTTATGCATCAATGATTATAATGCCAAGGAAGGATCGTTGATAAGGTGTTGGCGGCGTATGTTTGTCGGTATCCATCATAAATATGGGAACTGGATCAGGGGTTTCGCTTTTTGGGAAGCATTCAGACACATGGTTCAAAGGTCTTGCCATGGAAAATGATTCAACGAACGGGTATGGCCCTGATTTGGAAGAAGAGATTATTTCTGAAATTAGGGATGAAATTGATGAACCTTCCATGTACAAGGTGCTCCTTCACAACGACGATTACACCACCATGGAATTCGTCGTTGAGATTCTAATGCTTGTTTTTAAAAAATCGCCGGAGGAAGCAGTGGAAATCATGCTGAATGTTCACCAAAAAGGAATTGGCGTATGCGGAGTATATCCTTATGAGGTATCGGAAACCAAAGTGAAAACCGTTGATGCGCTGGCCAGGGAAAACGGTTTTCCACTTAAGTGTACAATGGAGAAAGAATAGAACATGATCAGTAAAGAACTTAGCGAGACCCTCGGCTTTGCAGTCAGGGAAGCCAAAAGGAGACGACATGAATATGTAAGCGTAGAGCATTTGCTCTTTGCGATTTTATACGACAGCGAAGGTGTCGAGATTATCGAAAATTGCGGCGGTAACGTGGAAAGTCTTAAAAATGCGCTGGAGGTGTTTTTTAGCGAACGGATGGAAAGTGTGCCCGAAGACAACGAATATGTTCTCCAGCAGACCGTCGGTTTTCAAAGGGTCATTCAGAGGGCGATTAATCATGTGCGTTCCGCAGAAAAGCAGCAGGTTGAAGTGAGTGACATACTCGCCTCAATTTTTCAGGAGAAAGATTCCCACGCAGAATATTTTTTAAGCTCGGAAGGGATTACACGCCTTGATATTTTAAGCTATATTTCACACGATGTCGCAAAACCTGTGCATAAGGAAGGCATTGATCCGTTTATAACAACAGATAAAGGAGATAAAAAGAAAACATCCGATCCTTTGGAAGCGTTCACCATCGATCTTGTGAAATATGCGGCCCAAGGCAAACTGGATCCTTTGATCGGAAGAGACCTGGAGATGGAACGAACCATTCAGGTTTTGTGCCGACGGCGAAAAAATAATCCGATTCTCGTCGGGGATCCCGGCGTCGGAAAAACGGCAATGGCCGAAGGTCTTGCCATTCGGATCAGCGACGGGTCCATCCCTGAATTGCTGAAAAATGTTCGTATTTATTCTCTTGACTTAGGCGGCCTGCTCGCGGGAACGAAATTCCGTGGCGACTTTGAACAGCGCTTGAAGGGCGTTTTATCCTCTTTAAAAAAGAAAAAGGACGCCATTTTATTCATCGATGAGATCCATACAACGGTTGGCGCCGGAGCGACCAGCAGAGGTTCCATGGATGCTTCAAATATTTTGAAACCGGCCTTGGCGACGGGTGAACTCCGTTGTATCGGTTCGACAACCTATGAAGATTATAAGAATTTCTTTGAAAAAGACCGGGCTTTGTCCCGCCGGTTTGAGAAAATTGAAATCTTGGAACCGCCGGTTAAAGAGACCATCCAAATCTTAAAAGGATTAAGATCCCGTTATGAGGAACATCACGGCATTGTGTATACGGACCAGGCTTTAAAGGCCGCCGCCGAACTTTCTGCAAAATATATCAATGACCGTTATCTTCCCGACAAAGCGATAGATGTTATTGATGAGGCGGGAGCATTCGTTCGATTGTCCAATTCTGCCCACAGAAAGAAGATCAATCCCAAAGATATTGAAAACATTGTGGCCAAGATGGCCAGAATTCCCACCGTCTCCGTGTCAACCCCTGACAAAACAAAGCTGGAGACGCTTGAAGAAAAAATCAAAGCGGTCGTTTTCGGACAAGATGATGCGATAAGATCTTTGGTCACATCCATTAAGCGCTCGCGTGCCGGTCTCGGAACACCCGAAAGACCCGTTGGGTCGTTTTTATTCGCCGGTCCCACCGGTGTCGGCAAGACAGAGGTGAGCCTGCAGGTTGCCAGGATCCTCGGTGTTCATTTTTTGCGGTTTGATATGAGTGAATATATGGAAAAACACGCCGTAGCCCGTCTTATTGGCGCACCGCCGGGATATATCGGCTTTGATCAGGGAGGACTTCTGACAGACGATATTCGAAAGCATCCTTACAGCGTGCTCTTATTTGATGAAATAGAAAAAGCCCACCCGGACATGTTTAACATCCTTCTTCAGGTATTGGACCATGCGACGCTGACGGACAACAACGGGAAAAAAGCGGATTTTAGAAATGTCATTATCATGATGACCTCCAACGCGGGTACACGGGAGATGAGCACGCAGACCATCGGTTTTGGAGATAAGAAACATGATACCAAGGACAAGGGGAAAAAAGCCGTTGAAAATTTCTTCAGCCCGGAATTCAGAAATCGTCTTGACGGCATCATTCATTTTAATCCCCTGAATGAAGAAATTATGAAAAAAGTGGTGGATAAGTTCATAGATGAGCTTCGCGGGCAGCTGGCTGCTAAGAAGGTCACCATTGGCCTTTCTCCGGAAGCACGCACGTGGCTGGCCAAAAACGGGCATGACCCCCGTTATGGCGCCAGACCATTGAGTCGATTGATACAAACCGAAATTAAAGATGTTCTGTCCGATGAAATTCTGTTTGGACGTCTTGAGAAAGGCGGCAACGTATCGATCGATATCGAAAATTCAAAGTTGGCCTTTAACTACCATTCCAAAAAGGACAAAACATTGTTTGAATCTTCGAATTTTGGTCATTGAGATTTGTTTGATATTTGGGATTTGATATTTGGAATTTCAATCAGTCAAAGAACTTTCAACAAAAAAAATCCCCTCCGGGGATAACCAATGCCTGATTCTCCGGTCCGGGGTTTGACTTATTTGATGACATCCCAGTGCCTGTTTTTCTTTTATCCGACACCATTGATTTTCCCCCGCCCCATCTTGCAACCAAAGACGGATTGCTGGCCGTTGGTGGTGATCTGAGCAAAGAGCGTTTGATTCTTGCCTATCGAATGGGCATTTTCCCATGGTTTTCAGATGGTGATCCGATTCTATGGTGGTCGCCCGACCCTCGTCTCGTGTTGTATCCTTCCGAAATTAAAATTTCCAGAACCTTACAAAAAATCATCAAAAAGAATGTTTTCAGTGTAACCCTGGACACGGCGTTTGACGCGGTCATCACCCAGTGCGCACAAATTCGCCTGCAACAAAATCAAGGCACATGGATCGTCAGGGATATGATCGATGCCTATTGCAAACTTCATAGCGCCGGCTATGCACATTCAATGGAAGTGTGGCAACAGGAAGAACTGGCCGGGGGGATATATGGCGTTTCTCTCGGAAAGTGTTTTTTCGGAGAATCCATGTTCAGCCGGGTCAGCAATGCATCCAATGTGGCCCTTGTCAAGCTTGCGAAATATCTTAGTGAATTATCGTTTGATTTAATTGACTGTCAGGTTCCTACCGAGCATTTAATCCGCTTCGGTGCCAGAAAGATCCCTAGAAAGCTTTTTTTAAACCAACTTGAGATATCTCTGAATGCACCGACTCAAAAAGGAAAATGGATATATAACGGATAACGATCGAGTTTCTCAATAAAATGCTGAATTCGCCCAAACCCGGGTGTCATTTTATTGACGTTTTATGGGCCGTTATATCCACTTATTTTTGACACATCTAACGCCAACACTCAAGCCCTGCCATTCAAGTCCGATGTTCAAAAATTCTAAAAATCGCTTTGAAAAATGAAACTGAAATAAATATTTCAAAGTAAAATAAAATGTTAATTATGACCGTAAGACGACCGATCATAAAGGGAGTTTTATTCAATTAAACACTGTAATACTAGCATGTTATATTCTTTTTAGCGCCTATGAAACTTTATATGGCCTCACCCTCTATTTGACGTCGCAACCATATGATTTTACCTAAAATAATTGTTCCGATTTTACACCTCTTTATTATTCTGGCCTGATATTTGCTATTCTTCCAAATAATTATGTGTTTTTCTGTCGCAGAATCGTTTGTTTTGCTCCTTTTTGAAACGGTGGAACAGGCAAGATGCTTGGTTCTTAAAAAATGGCATCGAAATTATCTTGTGTCCATCCATAAATGAGGATTTTTGTTCGAAATCAAGGCATGCGAAAGAAATAACCACAGGCATATAATTGATATTCCGAGGATTATTTTTTGAGCATAACGCCGAGATCGGGCAAAAAGACCATTTATGGATGGATACTATCTAAGACCTACGAACAAAAGACAGGAGTACCAATATCATGATCATCGGAATAAGAAAAAAGTGGGGATATTTGACGGATAAAAGAGGGTTTACGCTGATTGAAATGGCCGTTGTGCTCATCATCATCGGTATTATCATCGGGGCGGTGATCAAGGGAAAGGACCTCATCCGAAGCGCGGAGCAAAAGAAGATCTACACAAAATATATGAATGCATGGCGTATGGCCTACGCCAACTTCTATGATCGGACCGGAAAACGGCTGGGTGATTTTTACAACACATTTGGTTCGTCGGAAGGACAGGACGGAAAAGCGGATACGGATACCAATCACGATGGCTCGGTCAGCGACATTGAACGCGGATATCTTAAAACCGGAGATCCGGCAGGAACCGGTTTCAGGGGGTTGGACACCGTCGGCCTCACGGCGCCCTCAACCAATACCGGTAATTGCTGGGAATATACCTATACGGATAAGGACGGCGGCGGACACCGATTGTCGGTGGCATTTAAGTACGATCCTATCGGTAAATACAATTATATGTGGATCGGTGAACTGCCCAATGAATTGGGCATGGCGCTGGACACCATCATCGATAATGAAGCCAACGGTACTTCCGGTGATTTTTTATGCTTCGATCCCGGCGATACGGTCAATTCCGACTGGAAAGAACCATCAACGGAAGTCAGTGCCCGCTGGAAAATGGATTTTTAAAAGACATGCCGACGATAAAAATATTTCGATCCAGCATGATGACCGGTCTTCTGGTGGTGCTGTGTTTGCTGGTAGGGAGTTTTTTCCTTTCCGGTTATCAGCGGTATGCTGTCAACCTTGATAAAAAAGCGGCATTGATCCAAAAGACCGAACTGCTCAATCATCGACGAACAAATAGAGAGCAGAAATGGCAAAACATTTCGAGAGTCAATCATTTCGTGAAACAGGCCCAATTGTTGGGATTGGTCCGAAAGAAATGGTCGGTTTACCATGTGGATGTTGAGGATTCGGTCACTTTCACGCAGTTGAAAAAATTATTAGAACAGTGTGCAAATGACGACTCTCATTATTTCAAACCGATTTCTTTTCACATTAAATCGATAAAAGCGATCGAGAACAAAAAAAAGCAATCGGTTATGACGTCTCAAAATCACAAAGGTGATATTTTGATGACGCTCAAAGGTGCATTTGTGGTGAAGAATAATAATCGGATATCGGATAATGAGCCAAAATAAAAAACAATACGTCCTTGAACTGGATCGTATTTTTTATCATTTAAAAGGAAGCTGTTTAAAGCAAATCGCCGATTTAAATGAAGTAAAGGGCGAGTATTGTTTTGTCACGGACATGCGCGAAGCGATTTCAAGAACCATGACCGTTGAAGCGCCGGCTAAATATGCGGAATTTGTCGTTCGCAAAAAACTCCAAGAATCAGGTGATTTTGATGAGCCGGTGTCCGTGATTACGCATTGGAAAAAGAAAAAAGGCAAAAATACTACCGATATATTTTTCACTGCGCTTCCAACCCGCCGGTACCACGCCTATCTTGAAGGAATCCGGGGCAGCGAAGACGGCGTTTTGATGATTCCTTTATATACTCTGCTATATAACGTCTTAAAACAAATGCATTCAGAAGATCCCATTGCCGTCATATTTCAACATGATCGATTTGCCGATCTTATTGTCGGAAACAAAAACCATATCTATTATTCGAACCGATGTGTGGCGTTTGACAAGAGCGAAGAACAAATCGCTGTGCTTTGGGATACGATTCGGACAGATATTCAATCCGCTCAGACCGATCACGGAATGACAGTGAAAACGGTGGTTCAGCTAAACTGGATCGATAGCGGAGAAAGTCCGGATTGGGCAGAAAACGAGGCGTATGAATGGTTTTATTTGGAAGAAGAACCCATATTATTTTGCGATGATACGTATTCCATTTCATTCTCAAATTCGATTCGAAGCCGATCCGGGAATGGCGCAATTTCACCCGGGATGGGCAAGCTCTTTTATTACACGCAAAAATGGGCGGCACCGTTGAACATTTTTCTTCTTGTCGTCCTGTTGGCAATGAGTGGCGGATATTTTCTGTGTCACAATAAAGCGGATCTTGCTGGAAAAGAATTGAAACGGATGGATCGTCAAATCGCCACGCTTAATGCCGATATTGCCATGAACGTCATCCCTGCTGAAACATACCAAGATACCATCGGATTTATCAAAGATTTATCCTATTGCAAAAACGCTCCTTCATATCTGAGTGTAATGAACGATGTTACCAATGGTCTTTCTTCTGATATGGAAACAGAAATCCTTAAAATCGACTACTCGCCGGATGCGATGACATTGGAAATATTCGGTCGGGTTCAGGCGGATTTCGATTCGGCCCATAAAGGCTATCAGCAATTTATATCCTATATGAAATCAAAAGGGTATGCTGTCACGGAAGATCGGTTTGACACCAATATTCGTGAATCAAAATATTTGGCCAAATTTACAAAGAGGATTGGATGAAAAGAAAATATAACGGGCTTATCGTGATCATAATTATAGGCGCGGTTTTACTTCCAACGGCGATTTATGCGATTTATGCATCCCAAATCCCGGGTAGCGTCGACACGTCCCGGTTACGGGCTTTTCCTTCTGATTTTGATGTCCCGGACGCTTCCGTTATAAAAAAGCTATCCAGCCTTGAAAAAGAGATGGTTGAAATCGCCAACCCCAAAGCCTCTAAATCAGCGCTGGATCGCGATGTCCGTTTCTGGCGTTATTCCGATCAAAATTATCATCGTTATACGACAGACAACCAGATGCAAGAAAATATGGATCCCAAACCAACGCATGCGCTGACTTTTACCTTCGCATCGAACGAGAAAAAATTTTGTATTATCGATGGCTCGTTTTATGCCCAGGGTGCTAAACTTCCCGATGGCGGAGAGATTGTGAATATTGAAACCGGCCGCGTTCGGGTGAAAAAAGAAAAATCATCCCAATGGATATCGCTCTCGGAAACGACAAAATGGGGCGAAATACAGGAAAACCCTCATCAAGAAAAAACTCGATGAGACGTTATTCGTTATCTGTTATAAGTTATCGTTATTTTAGAATTAAAGAACTGTATGGCATTTAACCAGAAAGTGGATTGCAAAATGATAACCATCGGCCTTCGAATATCGAATAACGGATAACAAATAACGGATAACAAATAACCTACAATCGAGCATTATTGCTCAATTGGGGTTTAAGTTCGTAGACGTGTAACTGTCGGAGGGTTTATGAGGCAATTTAATATCATCTGGATCATAAGTTTGTTGTTCATCGTCACCGGCTGCGCCGCCAAAGCCCCTGCACTCAAACCATTGTCGCTTCAGAGCACCCAGAATCATATCGAGGCCGAGTCCCAAAAGCTGGATGCTGCACACAAAACATTTATTTCCGGCCTGGAAAAGACGATGCCCCGGGTCATAAAAGAGGAACCGGTCATGCCGGTTTACAACCCTCTGGAAGACCACATGGTTTCTTTTTCAATGATCAATGAAGATCTCAAGGCGATTCTGTATTCGCTGTCCCAGTCCGTTGGAATGAACCTTATCATTGATCCTGCCGTCAATCTTGAGAAAAAATCGCTTACCCTGAATTTCCAAAACGTCTCTGCAGCGACCGTTCTGAAAGAGATACTGAATAGCTATGATCTTTATTACGAAATTCAAGATAACGTCATCCGAATTTTACCGTATAAAGAACAAATGTTCACCCTCGATTTTCTGGATACCAAGATAAATACCAATTTTAATGTCGGAGGCGATGTGCTGGGTGCGTCCTCAGAAACCTCCAGCGGATTAAAGGGAAAGTTTGAACTTTCCGGACAGACGTCCAAACAGGGAAACGACTATGATGTCATTGAGCAGATGATCTCCCGGATCATGTCTAAAAACGGAAAATACACGCTCAACCGGTTGTCCGGAAGTCTTTATGTCAAGGATACCCCTGCGGTCATCCGATCCATTTCAAAACTGATTAATCATTTCAAGGCGATGTTATCCAGACAGATACTCATTGAAGCGAGAATCATCGAGGTCGGCTTGTCGGATAAGTATAAATACGGCATCGATTGGAGTGTATTGCGAGATAAGGCCGCTTCACTAACACCCAAAACCAGCGTGTCATGGTCGCTGGGAAACGGACTGGTTTTCAGCCATGCCAATAATGAATTTACCCTTGATGCCGCAATGGACGCCTTAATGACGTTTGGCAAAGAAAAAGTGGTGTCTAATCCGAGCATTCGCGTTAAACATGGAAAACCTGCGCTCATCAGTGTCGGCACCTCATTTACGTATAAAAAAAGAGTGCAGACCACACGGGAGGTGACCACCGGCACCGACAGAGAGATAACAGACGTCGATGTTTCTACCGTATTTGACGGGCTTATTTTAGGAGTGATCCCATTCGTCGGTGAAAACCAAAGAATTTCTTTGCTGATCAATCCCATCAACAGTTCGGTCGATCGAGAAAGTCTGATACCGAAGAGCGTCGGATCAGGGGATCAGGAAATATCTTTGCCTCAGGTGAGGATCAAGGAAATGAGTACAACCATAGAGCTCACAAGCGGCGACGTTGTGGTGTTGGGAGGTCTGATCGATGACGTACAAACCACGCAAGACAATGGCGTGCCGATTCTATCGCGTATTCCCATATTAGGGTATCTCTTTAAAAGTGAGACAAAAGACACGGAATCGAGGGAACTCGTTATTATTTTAAGTGTAAAACTGATATGAGCGTTATATTCAAGACATTAAAAAAACTTAATACCGAATCGACAGGTGCGGGGAAAGGCACGGACGAACGGGTCGCTGGAAAAAAAACCTTTGCGTTCAATGCGGCACGGCATCCTGGGCCTTCTGTTTTTTTGCTGCTTGTCCTGTTCACAATCTTAGGTGCAGGAACCCTTTTCGGTTACTTTCAGTTTCGTGATAATAACAGCAAAAAGGTTGAATCGTTTTCAACTTCAAGCATCGATATCCGCCAAACAGCGCATGCCGCTCCTAACGAGGTGGTTGGAAACAACGGAAAACAGCCTTTGAATCCGGCAACGCCTTCGGCGGTGAATGCCATTGAATATCGCCCGCCGGATGCTCATCACAACAGTGTTGAAATAAACAGCTCCGGCCCATCCACCAAGCCCAAAACGCGATATGCAGCAACAAAAAGAACCACTGCAACTTCTCATGTCGGATCGAAAAATCAAGACAAGCGGTCGGATAAACCGTCTGCATCCCAAGATTCGACGATTTCCGAGGTAAGGAAGGTTTTTCTTTCGAATGCAAAAAAGAACACAAACATTGCGCGATTGGTTGCCGATATTCAATGCGAAATGGATCGCGGTGATAAAGATCGAATGGAAAAACTTTTTGACGAACTGTCCATGATAAGGGGCCAAAACAACAGCTATGTTCTCAAATTAAAAGCGGTTTGGCATATACGCCATCAAGAGTATAAAGACGCCGCAAATCTATTAAAGGCAGTACTTTCAAGAAATGAACTCGACCTGGAAGCCGGGCTCAATATGGCCATTGTCGAAATCAGGACCGGAAAGGAACAAAACGCCTACCGGCGACTGGCGAAGCTTCAAAAAAGTTATCCGGAGAATATTCGGCTGGCTGAAATCCTTCAAGACTTAAGACCACTGTTTAACGGAGAGCACATCCAACATTTGATTGGAAAC
>JBAUWG010000090.1:0-4835 GCA_049583675.1 Desulfobacterales bacterium
ATCGATGAAATTTTTTTTATGTGTCATGGGCATGGTCATGGTGGTGGAAGGGCTTCCATATGTTGCGTTTCCTTTAAAAATGAAGCTGGTGATTCGAAAAACTCTTGAAATGTCGGATAAGGCCCTTCAAAAGTATGGTTTTGTGCTTATGTTATTTGGGCTGTTTTTGGTTTATCTGGGGAAAAGATAGGCAGTGCTTGTAGGAAAGAGAAAAGAGGAAATAGGAAACAGATCAGTGCAAATTTGCCATAGAACCGGCGGAGAGGTGGGTGCAAATGAATAGAAATATAAAGTAAATTCAATTGGTTTTTGGTTCACCGTTCAACGTTGTAAAGACATTCAGGTTCAGGTCGTTTTTGAACCGTGAACCGCATTATCAAGGCATTATATTTCGTGTTTATTCATTTTTATCCGAGGTTTACTTTACCCTCTTTTCTCTATTCTATTTCCTATTTTCTAAAAGTTTGTTGCAAGGATAATCCGCTTGAATAAAACAGACAATAATAAATCGAAGCTCAATTCTTCTGAAGAACAGGGGGAAGGGGTGCGGAAGGTTCTTTTGAAAGGAATTTTCTGGCGGATCCTGATCATCGAAAGCATTCTGCTGGTATGGTCTTTAATGTACAGGGCGCTCACGGATTACACTGCCCAGCCTGTGGACCTGGTCTGGTACGCCGTGAGAATCACCGTGCTGGTCGCGATCATTATTCTGTTTGTCATGGTGACTTTTAGACGGTTTCTGACCGCCAAAATCATCGTGCCCCTTGAAGAGATTTCTGCTTCGAATCGCCGTTTAAAGGGAAGCGATTCCGCTGAGACCGATATGAATGTGGCGGATGACGCCCCAATGGAGATCAGGGAAATTGTTGCCACGCGAAAACAAATGCTGGCGACCCTTTTCAAAGTATCGGAAGAACGGTTACGGCTGGTTAATTTTATTCGGGATATGTTCGGACGATATCTGTCGAAAAAAGTGGTCGATAATATCCTGGAATCCCCCGAAGGACACCAAATCGGCGGACAACGAAAAACCGTTACCATACTGATATCGGACATTCGGGGCTTCACCGGCTTGTCTGAAACCATGGAGCCGGAAATGATGGTTCGGTTTTTGAATCGATATCTTGGGCAAATGTCCAAGATTATTTTAGCATATGACGGCATCATCGATGAGATTCAGGGAGACTCGATTCTGGCGGTTTTCGGCGTTCCTGATAAAAACCAAACAGATCCGGCACGGGCTGCGGCATGTGCCGTGGCCATGCAAAATGCGCTGGATGAACTGAACCAGACGTTTATGCATGAAGGACTCCCTCCCCTTGAGATGGGTGTCGGCATCAACACCGGCAGCGTGGTTGTCGGTAATATCGGTTCAGAGGTGAGAATGAAATATGCCGTTGTGGGGTCAGCTGTTAACACGGCGGCGCGCATCGAAACGAATACGGTGGGCGGACAGGTTCTGATCGGTGAATCGACGTATGATCTCATCAAGGAAATGGTGGTTTGTGACCCTCCTCAGGTGTTCATGATGAAAGGTCTCAGAAAGCCTCTGGTTGCTTATGCCGTAAAACATATCGGACCGCCGTATCATCTTAAATTAAAACCCCGGCCATTGGTTGAAGCGGGTGTTCACATGAATCTGCCATTTAAATGTTGGAAGGTACTGAACAAAAAAATTGACGACGATGCCCTTTCAGGCGAGACCATTATGCTGAGCGAAAATGCCATCACCGCATCCATTGCTTATTCTATTGAACCCTTGACGGATATCAAGCTGGTTTTTGATTTCTGTGTGGAAGCCCACTGTTTTGAAGACATATATGCCAAGGTGCTGTCCGTGAATCAAAAAGACAAAATACCCGTTCATCAACTCCAGATTACTTCCATCGCGCCCAAAGACAGGGCTATCCTGGATCAGTGGATGAAGTATGCCTCATAACGGTGTGTAGATATTTTACCGGGAGTTTTTTCTTGAATAGCT
This sequence comes from Desulfobacterales bacterium, assembly GCA_049583675.1. Taxonomy (GTDB): domain Bacteria; phylum Desulfobacterota; class Desulfobacteria; order Desulfobacterales; family UBA11574; genus UBA11574. Next base: position 1,982 of record JBAUWG010000090.1, read on the forward strand.
AACGCTTGAATCTTGGATGCGCTTGAATCAGCGCCCGGGTATAGGGATGACGGGGGTTTTGGATAATATTTTCGGCAGTTCCCATTTCAACCAGTTCTCCTTTGTAAATGACGGCAATTCGATCGCACAGGTATCGGGCGGCCGCAAGGCTGTGGGTAATGAAAAGAATCGTCACGCCAAGTGTTTGGCTGAATCGGGATAAGATGCTGAAAATCTGAAAGGAAATGGGCGCATCGAGCATGGATGTGGGTTCATCCGCAACCACGAACGCAGGCTCCAGAATCATGGCCCGGGCAATGGCAACCCTCTGACGCTGGCCGCCGCTCAACTGATAAGGGTAACGATGAAAAAAATCCTCCGGAGGGGAAAGGCCGACGGATTTTAAGGCAAAATGAACTTTGTCGCTTCGGATTTGCTTGTTTCCCATGTTGTGAATAATCAAGGGCTCGGAAAGGGTATCGTAGACTGAAAGATAGGGATTCAGCGACTGATAAGGATCCTGAAAGATCATTTGGACCCTCCGCCGAAATGCTTTGTTCGTTTTTCCTTTGATGGTCGTGATGTCTGTTTTTTCGAAGATCAGCCGCCCTTTGTCGGGCGCTTCCAGTTTGGTAATGAGCCGGCCGATGGTGGTTTTGCCGCTGCCGCTCTCTCCCACCAGACCAAATATTTCCCCTTTGAATATCTTGAACGATATGTTGTTCAGGGCAATGACCTCTCTCGAATCGCCTTTAAAGAAAGAAGTCTTAACACGAAAGATTTTTAAGATATGGTCAAATTCCAAGATGGCGGGGTTATGTTTTTTCATCTTTTTTCACTCACTTCCACAAGAAGAACTATATTTTCAGAGGTAGCAATGGTTTTGGCCTGTAGGTATGTGACAAAATATTTGCGAATTGATATTTGTGATTTTAATAATCTAATCTGAGCAAAACCAAAGCCTGGTTCTCTGAGTCGAGATTCATATCTAAGTCAACATTTGTCGCACAGGACTTTATGTGTCGGAGAGATCTCTTTCCATTCCGGTCGGGTGTGGCTGCAGGCAGGACCTGAAACCGGGCAGCGATCACAAAACCGGCAGCCTTCAAGCGAGAAATTGAGATCCGTGGGATCTTTTGAATACGGCGTCGGCAGCGGTTTTTTCCCATCCAGCGTGAGATAGGAAGCCAGAAGGCTTTTGGTATACGGGTGCATGGGCGCAGCAAAAACTTCTTCACGCCTGCCGGTTTCAATCACCTGGCCGGCAAACATGATATTGATGCTGTCGCAAACATCCGCCACGACGGCAATATCATGAGAGATAAATATCAAACCGATGTCGAGTTCTTTTTGGAGCTTTTTGATGGCAGTTAAAATTTGGGACTGCACGATGACATCCAGGGCGGTGGTGGGCTCATCCGCGATGATCAGGTCGGGATTGCACGCCAGCGCCATGGCAATAACCACGCGCTGTTTCATTCCTCCGCTGTAGTTATGTGGAAAATCCCGCATCCGTCCGGCGGTAATCCCAACCAGGTCAAAAAGTTTTTCGACCTGCCGGTTAGCCGATGCCATGGATATCTCCGGATCATGGGTGACAATAGCTTCTTTGATCTGTTCGCCCACGCGTTGGACCGGATTCAACGCATTCATGGCTGCCTGAAAGATCATGGCGATTCTTTTCCAGCGAATTTTCCGCATTTCTTCTTCGGAAATTTCCAGAAGATTTCGACCGTCAAACATCACCCGACCATGGGTTATTACCGCATTGGCAGGCAAAAGCCGCATCAGCGCCATACCGATGGTGGTTTTTCCGCAGCCCGATTCTCCGACAAAACCCAGTGATTTTCCCTTGTTCAGAGAGAAGGAAACCGTCTCAACCGAGTCGATAAATCCTTTACGGGTGTGATATCCGACGCTTAGATTGTCAACGGACAGCAGGGGCATCCTTACTCTCCTTCGATCTCTTTTCTGAGGCGAGGATCGAGCACTTCTTCCATGGCCCGGCCTATCATGTAAAAGGCCAGCGTCAAAAGTGATATACATATACCGGGAGGAATCAACCAGTATGGCGCTCGAAACATGTTTCCGGTTTTCCAGACCCATTGAAGCATCATGCCCCAACTGACGGTGCCGGGATCTCCAAAACCCAGAAACGCCAGGGCCGCTTCGATAATGATGGCCGATGTGACCCGAAAGGTCATGTACAGAAGGGACAAAGGGAGAACATTGGGCAAAATATGCCTAAAGATAATTCGAAGATGCGAGGCGCCCGTCACCTTGGCCGCCTCGATAAAAGGTCTTTGTCTGAGCGAAAGCGTTTGTGCCCGAATGACACGGGATACGCCGGGCCATCGGAACAGCGCAATTAAAAGGACGATGATCCAAATATTGAGCTGTCCGAACAAAGAAGACAGAATGAGCACCACAAGAAGTGTCGGCATCACCAGGATCATGTCCGCCAGGCGCATGAGAAGGGTATCCGTCACTTTGCCCGCATAACCGGCAATCATGCCGACAACGGTGCCCAGAACGATACTCATGAATGCCGCGGAGATTCCGACCATGAACGCAATTCGAGCGCCGGTCAAAAGCTGGCATAAAATATCGCGTCCGATAAAATCAGTACCCAGCCAGTGACGGAGACTCGGACCTATGGAATAAGAGATGTTAGGATCTACCCCGGTCATGGGATTGTACATGGGGTCGATCAAAGGGGTAAAAAAGCTGGCGAGGGCCATGACGGCAAAAATACTCAAAAGGATCAGACCGATTTTGCCCAGAAGATTTTCTTTAAAAATCGACCAGTTTTCCAGAATACGATCCGAAAATATTGATTTTGCAGTAAATATTTTGTTTCTTACAGGTACTTTCA
>JBAUWG010000091.1:0-4798 GCA_049583675.1 Desulfobacterales bacterium
ATTTTTAACTTATTTCAGATACCTTTAGCTGTCAAGCAATCTTGCTGATCGTGAAAATCTCAATAAATAAGTTTCTTATATCTGTTTATTGAAAGGGTTTATTAGTGGGTGATATCGCTTTTACAACAATCCTTCGGTGCAGCGCATGCCGATTCGCATTCCACACGCTTGAGATCGCTGTGACCGTTTTTGTATTCATCAATGGCCTTGTGAAGGGTTTTGACGGCGAGCTGGATGCAGTGGTGTTTCTTGGCCGGAATATCCACAAGTTGCTTAAAAACATCGCCGTCATTCAAATTCCTGGCCTGTTCAAGACTTTTGCCTTTAGTAAGGTCCACGGCAGCCATGGCAGCAGAAATGGCGCCCGGGCAGCCCAGCACCTGGTATCTGATATCCGTAATTTGATGATGGTCGATTTTGAGAAAGATTTTCATGGTGTCCCCGCAGGATCCCAGCATTTCCGATACCTGGTCGGCATCGGACAGACTTCCCATGTATGGCTGTTCCAAATAATATTGAACAGCCTTTTCAGAATACCCGCAATCTAAAAGCATTTTTTGTTGATCTTTGGAATCGGATTGGAAGATAATTTTGGTTTGATCTTTTTCGACATTTTTAGATGGGTACATGGTACGGCTCCTTAGGGCTAAATATCCTTTATATTAAATATATCGGGCAAGATATATGTCGATTCATCATCCGTGTCAAGCCTGTACTGCAATTTCTTTAATCAAATGATTATATAACTTTAGCGAAAGTGCCCAAAGGTCTTGCCACAAAATTAAAAAAATATTATGACATCCGAAATGGCAATTTAATTTACAAAATTTAAGCGCATGGAGAAGCCGATGATGAAACTATTGCTGGTAACACCCGACAAAGAATCGTTTTGCGATTTTACACTTGCTTTAACTAAAAATGACGATGTTGAAGTTTCCCGAGCTGAAACCGGACAGGAGGCTTTGGCGATATTATCAGAAAGCCCCGCCGATCTTGTCATCGTTGATGACAGCGTTGGTGATATGAAAGGCATCGAATTTATGAAAAAACTGCTTTCAATAAACCCGATGATCAATTGTGCGGCGATCAGCCCGCTGCCGCATGAAGCGTTTCATGAAGCCAGCGAGGGACTTGGCGTGCTGGCGCAGCTGCCTGTTGCACCCGGAAAACCGGATGCAGAAAATTTGCTAAAGCGTTTGAAAGATCTTAAAATTCTCTTGAACCCAAAAATCTAAAGACGGATGAATTCATAAGGGTCTTTATTTTGCTGTTAACATTTGGCTGCTGCTTATATACAAAGTATGTTCATTCGCAATAAGAAGTTGCGGTAACAAAATATAAATCTTTTCGAAATTATCTAAAAAAGCCACGAAGGCCGTCATTCGAGAACGAATGAAATGCTTCGTGGTTTTTTTTTGCAGGAAATAGAAAGATTTTGCTGTGAGCAAACGAATCTGTGTCATCGACGGTCAGGACGGCGGTATCGGGGCCACCCTGATAAAATATCTGAAAGAAGCGTATGGCGAGTCCGTGGTGCTCATTGCTTTGGGAACAAATCTGAATTCTGAGACGCTGACGATAGCCAATATTTCTTGATGATTCTTTAACCCCTTGACAAAAAAGCAAGGCGATGTATATTATGAGCATAATCTCATAACTTTCTAAGAATTTATCCCTGATTTTAAACGAAATCCTGATAACATGAAAGAAAATCAATCCCATCAGATATCCCAACACGTGACGGATATCATCCTGCAGAGTATCTCCGACGGCGTATTCACTGTGGATCATAAATGGCGAATTACCTCATTCAATCGTGCTGCAGAAATGATTACCGGTATCAAGCGCGGGGAGGCACTGGGAAAATATTGCTGGGAGGTTTTTCGTTCCAACATGTGCGAAACCGACTGTGCACTTCGCCGAACAATGAAGCAGGGAAAACCCTTTGTCGACACCTCAACCTATTTTATTAACAGCGATAAACGCCGTATTCCGGTGGTGGTCTCAACGTCGTTGCTTAAAGATAAAGACGGCAATGTGCTGGGCGGGGTTGAAACGTTTCGTGATATGAGCATCGTTGAGGAACTGCGCAAAGAGATAGACGGCCGTTTTCAAATTGGTGATATGGTCAGCCGCAGCCCATCCATGCAAAAAATATTTTTAATCCTGCCGCAGGTGGCGGAAAGCGACAGTACGGTTTTGGTTCAAGGAGAAACAGGCACCGGCAAGGAACTTCTTGCCCGGGCCATCCATGATTTAAGCTTCCGGCACGACAAACCGTTTGTCGCTATCAACTGCGGCGCTTTACCGGATACATTGCTGGAATCCGAACTTTTCGGATATAAGGCCGGGGCATTTACCAATGCACTAAAAGACAAGCCCGGCATTTTTGCCCTTGCCGAAGGGGGCACCATTTTCTTAGACGAAATCGGAGATGTAAGTGCCGCATTTCAGGTACGGCTGCTGCGTGTGCTCGAGGAAGGGGAGTTTCAACCTCTCGGGGGTGTAAAAACAATCAAAGCAAATATCCGGGTCATTGCGGCGGCCAATAAAGATCTTCCCGCTCTGGTTGAAAATGGTGAGTTCCGAGAAGATCTTTATTATCGCATCAATGTTATACGACTCACACTTCCGCCCCTTCGAGATCGTAAGGAAGATATCCCGCTTCTTATTCACCGGATCATCGCACGGATGAACAATATACGCGGAAGAGCCGTAACCGGAATAGATAAAAAAGCGCTGGAGCTTTTGATGTCTCATAATTACCCCGGTAATATCAGGGAATTGGAAAACATCATCGAACACGCCTTTGTACTCTGTCCCAATGGTAATATCCTGCCGCAACATTTGCCGGACGGGTTTATATCTCAAACGCTGACCTCAACCGATCATAACAATCTGGGAAATGAGCTTAAATCAGCCGAAGCACGGGTGATTATTGATACGCTCAAACGAAACAACTACAGCCGGTTGGCGGCGGCTCACGATCTCGGGTTACACAAAAGCACGCTTTTTCGAAAAATAAAAAGGCTTGGAATTAAACTTCCTAAAACCGACGGACGTTCAGCATCTCATTAAGGTTGCATTATCGCAACTTCACATCAGCATACAGTTGCATTTCTGCTATGATTTCCATGATTTCCTTTCTCGCTTGAACATGAATGAACAACCATATCCTATTGTTATTTATATCTTTTTTATTTGGCAGCCATTATTACTACGGCAATGGCATGGTGATTGCATTTTCTTTTGAACAGAAGGAGGCAAACCAAAACATGAAAATGGCGCTAACGGTCTGGGAAAATCGGATTTCGCCGGTGTTTGATGCTGCCCAAATGCTGCTTGTGGTGGAAATTGAAAACACCAAGATCATCAACAGACACTTCGAACCGTTTTATCCTGAATTACCCACACGCCTGGCAGGAAGGCTGGCGGAAATGAATGTTGCAGTCCTTATTTGTGGTGCCATTTCGGAAATGCCTGCAAACATACTTGAAGCAAACGGCATAAGACTTGTTCCGTTTATTACCGGTGATGCCGGTGAGGTCATTGATGCTTATGTAAAAAATGTTCCGTTTATGTCGACATTCTTAATGCCGGGATGCGGTCATAATCGTCACAGGCACGCAGGAAAAGGGAATAAGCATGGCGCTCGTTTTGCTCATGGAAGGGAGGTGACACATATGCCAAGAGGCGATGGAACAGGGCCTCTTGGTCAGGGACCGGGAACCGGAAGGGGTCAAGGCGGATGTAAACCCAACAAGGGAAGCAGAAAAACAGGAAAAAATACCGGCCAGAGACCAGGAGGTGGCAAAGGCAGAGGACAGGGCCGAGGCAAAGGTGCCGGACAAAGTCGGAACCAGGAAGGTTTTGTGAAAAAACAAAATCAGTAATCATACATTACAAAAAGATAATTTTCTAATTTAGCCATTGAGCAATCTCTTTCAGAATAAAGGAGGTGATCGTAATGCCAGGATTTGATCGAACGGGTCCAATGGGGTTAGGCCCGATGTCCGGCGGACGAAGAGGGCTGTGCAATCCCGCAAACGCGGGATATGGCCGTGGGTTTGCCGGGACTTTTGGTTTTGGCAGAGGCATGGGGCTTGGCCGTGGTTTTAGGGGCGGTTTCGGCCGGGGTATGGCGCGTGGATTTGGATGGAGGTTTGGGAATCAACCGCCATATTATCCGACAGATGAACCAAACCCTGAAGAAGAGCTGAATATGCTGAAAGCCGAAGCAAATTCCCTAAAGAACAGCCTTGAAATGATCAATCGTAGAATTGCTGAATTCGAATAATCTTCAGAATAAATCACTTCATGGGAAGAATCTGGATAGGGCGTATAGAAATGAGTGAATTCAAAAATATGATTGCGGTTCATGTGAACGTTGAAATTACTGCCGCGTCGCTGCAAGCAATTGTTGAGACTGTGAAACGCACTGCGGGCCGTGACGAGAAAGGAGTATACCGTGTGGATACCGCAGATAAAGTGAGTGAAATAATCTCGCGGTTCCTTCAGGACAAAGACTTTGAAGGTTATGTTAAACGCATTGAAAACTATTGAGATTTATTGCTGGTCATAGAGCTTTTATTGGTTAGGATAATTAAATCATTAAACTAAAGTAGAATAGGAGGAGAAATGGCAGTAACGTATCCGGAAATCGGCAACAAAGTCGTCGCAAAAATCATCGGAACACAAGGAAATTGCACTATCGGTATGAAAGTTGGCGACGAATTTGAGTTAAGCGTTCATAAATGCGGTGAATTCTGTGGTTACTTTTATCATAATATCCTTGGGT
>JBAUWG010000092.1:0-18748 GCA_049583675.1 Desulfobacterales bacterium
GGCTAACTGTCTGAAATATAAGGATCTCAAAAAGAGACGCTCTTCCCTGCATGATTTTTGCATGAAGACAGTGATAATTTTAAGCATATGGCTAAGCAGGAAGAATCTTTTTATAAATATTTCGAGAAAATTTCAAAATCATCTATAATGGTTATGATTCAAATATTGCCCGATAACGGAGGCCGGCGTTCAGGTGTGGATCGGCGGGAATTTTCTTATACTTCTCACATACCGGAAAGAAGATCCGGCAAGGAAAGACGAAGTGGTAACGATCGAAGGTTAAAACCTAGAGCTCGCAAAGACTAAAGTCCGTTCATATACCTTCCCTGTTTTCCTCCATATTTTCGATGCTTAACCCTTTCAATCAATGACTGCAAGAAAAAGATTGACTAAATGATACGACTATGGCTTGTAAACTTACTCAAACCGGCGTTGTCTAACGCTCGATACCCGTTCGCGCGGTGATGCCCCGGTGATAATAATGTTTGACTTCCTTTACCTCGCTAACCACGTCGGCGATTTCCACTAACGCTTTCGGTGCGCGGCGGCCTGTCAAAATGATTTCCACATGTTTCGGCCGATGATCCAGAAGTTCAAGGACTTGACCGGTTGAAATCAAATCAAACCAGACGGCGACATTAATCTCGTCGAGAATAATGATGTCATAATGATTTGAAAGCATGATTTCCCGCGCTCTTTTAAGGCCCTGTTGTGCCTGGTCCACATGCTTTTGCGTTATTTCTTCTCGATGAACGCATTCGACGTCACCATACTGTTCAATGGTGATACACGGGTGGTCACGAAGTGCGGTTAATTCACCATAATGCTGGCCTTTCATGAACTGGCCGATGTAAGTTTTCATCCCATATCCTGCGGCCCGTACGGCAAGGCCCAAGGCTGCGGTGGTTTTTCCCTTTCCATTGCCGGTGTAAATGTGGATGTATCCTCTTTCGCCGATGGGTTTTGTCATTTAATTCATTTTTCCCTTAAAAAATGATCACACGGTTCGCCTTGACATGGGCATCCCGGCATAAAATTTTATGAGTTTAATGGATATGAACGCTGGGAAATTCATTCATATTCGTATGCGGCAGAAAAAGTGCCGAGGTAAATTCATCCATAAACCGACTGTTGCTGCTGAAATCGATGTAGGTCATGTTTCTTGAAATTTTCCGGGCTTCATTTCGGTAATCGTCCGATAAAAGCGCCATATATGCGCCGGCAATGGAGCTGTTTCCCAGATATTTAAATTTATTCCGGTCGATATCGGGCAGAAGACCGATAGTTATGGCTTTGTCAATATTAAGATATTGACCGAAGCCTCCTGAGATGAGAATCTGGTCGATGACTGAAAAATCGAGTCCCGATTGTTTGAGAAGCACCATAAATCCGGAATACACCGCGCCTTTACTCAAAATCAGACTGTGAATGTCGATTTCAGTAAATACGATGTCTTCTTCCATGGGCGTCTGTTCTGCAAATGCCAGTATGTATGCCAGATCGTCTCCGTCCAGTTTCATTCTGGGATGACGTGAATCGATTTTAAATTTTCCGTTTTGACCGATGACACCGGTCTGCATCATTTCCGATATCAAATCGATCATGCCGGAACCGCAAATTCCCCGGGGGGCGACATCGCCGATGGTCGAAAATACAGGTTCAAAGGTTTCCGGATCAATGGATATCTTGTCTATGGCGCCTTCCTCGGCGCGCATTCCCCAGCGTATTCCGCCGCCTTCGAAGGCAGGACCGGCCGAACAGGATGCCGTCATGAGCCAGTCTTGATTCCCTAAAACAATTTCACCATTGGTGCCGACATCGATGAACAGCGTCATCAAACTTTTCCGGTGAAATCCGGCAAAGAGGAGACCGGAGACAATGTCGCCGCCAACATAGCTGGCCGGATCGGGCATGATGAATGCCGCGGCAATGGGATTGGCTTTGATGCCGATATCGCTGGCTTGTAGAATGGGAAATTCCGAAATCGTAGGGATATACGGTTCACGACGGATATATTTGGGTTCGATTTTTAGTAATAGATGTGTCATGGTGGTATTGCCGGAGACCACAACATTTTTGATTTGGTTTTTGTCTGCGTTTACGGCAGCGAGCGCTTCGCTGATCAAATTGTTGATAGTAGCAAGGGCCATCCGGCTTAACTTGGCGACACCGTCTTTTTCCGCGCAAACGATTCGATTGATGACATCGTCCCCGCAGGCCGCCTGCTGATTGTGCCCGGAAGTTGCCGCTATAATGGAGCCGTCCAGCATGTCTACCAGGTATACGACGATGGTCGTGGTGCCCACATCAATGGCAAGGCCCAAGGATGCGGCTTTCCCGTTTCCCGGCGTGACGGCTACAATATTGCTTGTCCCGTTTCTGCGAATGACGGATGCCGTCACTTTCCAGTTCTTATCTCTCATGGCCGCTGACAGCTCCCGAATGACGTTAATGCCGGCAGTAAAATCAGCAATGCAGCATCCGCTCTTTTTCAGCCCACGGTTCAGGCGATCCAAATCGCTGACCGAATCATCCAGCGTCGGCGGTTCAAGTTCAAGGGAAATTTCCATGAGCATCGGCTGGATTTCTTTGACGAGTCCTTTCAGGCGTGAGGTAGCTTCCTCTCCCATGCCGGCGACTTTAAGTTTGCGTTCTATGGCTTCATCGGGAATCCTGGCCGTGACATCGCCGAATATCTTGGTCTGACATGCCAGAACATAATTCTTTTCTTTTTCGCTGGTACTCAGCAGGGCGGTGGGTTCGCTTTTAATATCGCCGGCGCCAACAATGAGTTTGCATTTACCGCAAGAACCTTTGCCATTGCAGGACGCATTGATGTGTATATCCGCTTCATGCGCTGCATCCAACAGTGTACTTCCTCGGCGGACCTCGATTTCCTTGTTTTCGGGTTCAAAAACAACCTTGCATTTTTTGATGCTTTCCTCGGCGCGTTTTTCTTTTTCCCAACGCGCTTTTCTTCTTTCCATGTACCAGACGGGACAAGCGGATCGGAATTTGCAATATAATTCAGGATCGTTGCACTTCAGACATTCCTCACACATATAAACATTATGTTTTGAGCATAAGTAATTGGTGTCCCTGTCCGGATGGTTTCTGCATTTTCCCATTTAATAGATTTCCTTTTAACAATTTGCACGTATGCGTTCAGGGGGTGCATTTTTCTGTTTCACCCCGCCAATATCGTTTTACAGGCAAGCGCACTCCCTGAACACGTGAGCCTGCACAACATTGAGACTACATTTTTTTAAGGAGTTGATTGGCGGCCGTCAATGTCGGGTCCCAAGTCGGTCCAAAAGGCGGAGCGTATGACAGATCAGTTTGGCAGTAATCTTCAACGGTCATTCGATTGTGCAACGCAACAGCCGGTGCATTAATTCTATGTGCGACACCTTCCTTGCCTACCATTTGGGCGCCTAACAATCGTCCGGTTTTTGTATCGCCGACCATCTGAACATGGATGAACGAAGCGCCGGGATGGGCATGGGCCCGGGAGCGCGTTTTAACCACCACTTCTGCCGGCGTAAAACCATGTGAATGGGCTTCGTCCATGGTCAACCCGGTTCGGGCCACTTCAAGATCGAATATTTTGAATACCGCTGTTCCGGCGACACCTGTCAGCTCGACCGGCTTGCCGCAGATATTGTCGGCGGCCGCCCAACCGGCCCGGTTGGCCCTCAAGGCCAGCGGTATCCACGTCTTCTCGCCTGTAACCACGTGATACGCATCCGTACAGTCGCCGGCGGCATAGATGGCGTCATCTGAAGTTTTAAGGTTCTTATCCACGGAAATGGCATTTCCCACACCGAGTTCCATACCGGCATCGGCGGCGATTTCACTGTTCGGTTTTATTCCGACCGCCACCAGCACCATATCGGCTTCAAGAACAAGATCCGAACACACAACATTGAGCCGCCCATGATCCGCATCGATTTTTTCAATGGGATACCCCGGGAACAATTGTATCTGATGGGCCTCCAACTCCTTTCGGACGACTTTGGCCAGTTCTTTGTCCATCCACGGCATTAATGCCGGCCTCGGTTTGACCATATCGACATGGATGGATTGCGATCTGAGCGCTTCACACATTTCAAGGGCGATATATCCCATCCCGATGATAACGACTTTTTGAACATGATTGGACCGGATATAGGCTTTTAGTTTTCGACCGTCATCCAGGCTTTTCAGCGCTTTTACCCCCGGACGATCAAACCCTTCAAGATCCGGAATGATGGGAGAAGCGCCGGTTGCAATGACGAGTTTGTCGTAGGAAAATTCAAAGACGTTTCCCTCATAAGATGTGCCGAAAACCCTCATGCCCGCAGGATCGATGGACTCGACACGGTGGCCGGTCAGCAAGTTAATGCCCTGTTTTTCTCTGAATACATGGGCTTGCCGGACCACCAGGTCTTCGATCTTTCTTTCCGGTTCCGCAATATTATACGGCATGCCACAGGCGCTGTAGGATACATCCCGGGTTTTTTCCAGTACCGTCACGTCAAGATCCGGAAGATTTCTTTTGGCCCTGCTGGCGGCACTCATACCGGCAGCATCACCGCCGATAATCAACAGTTTCTTCAGCATTTTCTACCATTGTGCTTCGGCATTTGCCTTGTCGGCAAACGTCAGCTTCCCTTCATTAAAAGAAGTTACGGCATTTCTGACAGTGCCCTCGACGTTGTCGGCCACATTGATATTTGCGGCATTTAATACCTGGAAGGCTTTGGGGCCGCAATATCCGGTCAGAAGAACCGCAGCGCCTTTATCATTGACCATGGCGGCCGCCTGAATACCGGCCCCCTTAAATGCATTTGCATTCTCTTTGTTGTCCAGCACCTCGAAATCAAAGGTGTCCGTGTCGACAATGAGGATGTAAGGCGCCCGCCCGAACCGGGGGTCGACTTGTGAATCAAGGTGGATTCCCTGGGATGTCACGGCGATTTTCATTCTTTTTTCCTTTCAATGCTTAAAAAATTCGGGAAAATTAATTTTCTGAAAATGGATCGTTTCGCACGTGTTCAGGAAGTCCGCTTTCCCGTGAAACGATATTCACGGAGTGACCAGACACGTAAGCGCCTGGTGAAACGGGGGAGGGCCTCCCTGAACACGTACTTTCTGCTTATTTGTAACCGGTTACACACCACCGTGTCCGCCGCCGCAAACCTGATCGTCTGAAATCATCGGCAGCTTGCCTGCAATCAGGTCTTCCACCACCGGCCGAATTTCAGGACGTACGGCATCATGATATACATCGATGCCCGCCTGTCTGAATCCCATCAGGGGGCGCATGCCGATACCGCCCACAACCAAGGCGTTGACATTGTGGTCCGACAGCAGATTGACAGGGACCATGCATCCGCCTTGAACATGTTCATGGTTTTGTATGGTTGAGACCTCTTTGATTATTCCTTCCTCGACATCCACTAGAGTAAACACATCACAGTGTCCAAAGTGTCCCGCCCTTTGACCGTCGAGCCCGCCATTGTCTATTGACGGCACAGCAATTCTACCATTTTTCATTTCAAACATCCTCCTTGCAATACGTTTTAGTTTTATTTTTAAAGCACCAATTGGTTTCTTATATTCACCCAAATTTTATCGATATTGTGCCGGATCTCTGAGTTGCCCGCATATTCCAATACCGTTTGTCCTTTGACCATGGATTCGGTAAAAACCGGATCAAAAGGAATTCGTCCCACAGCCGATATGTTATGTTCACTTGCCAGGTTTTCGATGGCATTTGTCTGATCAAGGTTCAGGTCGAACTTGTTGATACACACCATCCCCGGGACCTTAAAGTGAGCGGCCAGTTGTGCCACCCGTTCCATATCATGTAATCCGGAAACCGTTGGCTCAGCAACAATAAGTATAGCTGAAGCCCCGCCTATAGACGCGATCACCGGACATCCCACACCCGGTGGGCCGTCTGTGATCAACAGGTTTAGTTGATTATTTTCGGCCAGCTTTTTTGCTTCCTGCCGGACAAGGGTAACCAGTTTACCGGAGTTTTCTTCGGCGATACCCAATCTGGCATGGACCATCGGGCCGAAACGGGTGTTTGAGATAAACCATTCTCCACAGGTTTTTACAGGGAAGTCGATGGCATCTTCCGGACAGAAATCGACACAGACACCACAGCCTTCACATTCGATGGGATCGACGACAAACGCGTCGCTAATGGCATTGAACCGGCACAGATCTCTGCACAAACCACAGGCACTGCATCTGTCCGGATGAATAACCGCCACTCCCCCACCTTGAAAATCATGCCTTTCTACTATATCGGGAGCCGTAAGTAAATGAAGATCGGCGGCATCCACATCCGCATCACACAGGACTTTGTTCTCAGCCAATGATGCAAATGCTGCCATCAAACTGGTTTTTCCGGTGCCGCCTTTACCGCTGATGACCACCAATTCTTTCACAGAAGTTTTTCTCCCTTATCCGACGATATCTTGAATTTGCAAATATAATGTCTTGAATCGTTCTTTCCACTCCGGCATTTCCTCAACGACCAGACTCCCCTTTGAATAGGCCTCCGCAATGCCTCGATCAAAGGGAATCTCCATCAAAACGGGTATATTTTCCTTCTTGGCATATGCTCGAACCCCATCGTCACCGATATCCGACCGGTTGATAACCAGACCCCTTGGAATATCGAGAAGTTTTACGGCTTCTACAGCCAGTTTAAGATCATGCAGGCCGAAAGGGGTCGGCTCGGTCACCATCAACACAAAATCGGTTCCTCTCATAGCGGCGATGACGGGGCAAGACGTTCCGGGAGGCGCATCGATGATGGTGGGCCGATCAGACAGCGTATGCGATCGAACTTCTCTGATCAGCGGCGGCGACATGGCTTCACCGACTCTTAACCGTCCGTGGACAAACCCAAGATTATTTCTGTGTCCGATTTCAATAACGCCCAATTCACGACCCGTTTCGGTGATGGCTTTTTCCGGACAAACCGCTACGCAGCCACCGCAACTATGGCAAAGTTCGGGAAATGTGAGAATGATTCCATTGATGACGGCGATGGCCTTGAAACGGCATATTTGTGCACATTTTCTGCAAAAATTGCATTTTGTTTCGTCAATGTCCGGGACCGGTGCATACACCGTTTTTTTCTGTTCCATGACCGGATTGATAAAAAGATGCGCATTGGGCTCTTCGACATCACAGTCCAGAAGTTGCACATCCGACCCCATGGAAACGGCCATGTTGGTCGCCACTGTCGTTTTTCCCGTACCGCCTTTTCCACTGGCAACGCTGATAATCATCGCAAAAATTCTTCCTTTAAGTTATGAGCTTATGCTCAATATATAAAACACCATGTGCCCTTGTCAAGTTCGTTTGCCGTAAAATTTTTTCTTTACACCTTATCAAAGTTCTTTCCGCAGCAACTGCCGGGCCCTGCGCAACCGGCTTCGCCGGGCGATGACCCGCAGCAGGCGGTGTCTCCCAGACCGGGCACGCTGTTTTTAAGGAGGCCGGACATGGATGAGTGGGCTGAAAGGAGTTTTTGAAGACGATGACTCTTGCAGAAATTGCATTGCGGTGAATCATCTGATCCGACCATAAGGATTTCGCTGGTTTTCCCGCAGTCCAGACAAAGATATTCATAAATAGGCATGATTGGCACCTCGATTCAACACGGTTTTTATTTCTAAAATATTTTATATTATGAGCTTATGCTCATAATATACAGGTAGTATTTTGCTTTGTCAAGATCTATTGTAAATTTTTTATCATACTCTAAAAACTTATGATTTAAGGAAAAACGTTTTAACGATCGCTCATTTGAGATACAGATTTTGGATAATACCCCTATGAATTAACAGGATGGAATCAGGGTATATCCCGAATTCTGGCATCAATGTTGCAATACAATATATTAACCAGAGTTTCAATATCAAACGGGTATAAAACATCTTCAAATCCAAAAAAAAGAAACCCTTTTTGCTGTTACAAACTAAAAACGCTCTAAGAGAATATAGGACTTGCGGATAACCATTGGCAATGAGGAAGGCGTGTGGCCTCTAAGGCACCGTATGTAAAAAGGAAATATTTTAATAATGGGTTGCCAACTATTCGATGCTGAAATGGACTCGACATACCAATTAAACCAGGAATACTACAATATCATACTGGACAGTATTGAAGAGGGCGTCTTTACTGTTGATTTGGATTGGTCTATTACGTCATTCAACAAGGCGGCAGAAAGAATTACAGGGGTATCGAAGGAAGAGGCTATCGGACGGTTATGTTGGGAAGTTTTTGGCAGCCATGTGTGCAATACTGCAGATTGTGCAATCCGCAAGGCCATGCATACCGATACTGCGATAATAAATATGCCGGTTTACATTCACCGTTCCGATGATAAACGCATCCCTATCAGTGTCAATGCCTCGATATTAAAAGACCGCAACGGCCATATGATCGGTGGTGTCGAAACCTTCAGGGATTTGTCCGCTATCAGCCGGTTGCGAAAATCACTTCGGAAACATTATTCTTTTGAAAATATGGTGAGCAAGAATCAAAAGATGATAGAGATCTTTTCAACCCTTCTTTTAATTGCCGACAGCGACTGCACTGTTTTAATTGAGGGAGCCACCGGTACGGGTAAAGAACTTCTTGCCAGGGCCATTCACAACAGCAGCCCGCAAAAAAACGGCCCTTTTGTACCAATCAATTGCGGGGCACTGCCCGATACCTTGATCGAATCCGAACTTTTCGGATACAAGACCGGTGCGTTTACCGATGCAAAAATGGACAAACCCGGGCGTTTCGCCCGAGCCCAGAACGGCACCATTTTTCTGGACGAGATCGGGGATGTCTCTACCGCCTTGCAGACGCGTCTCCTGCGGGTTCTCGAGGAAAAAATTTATGAACCTTTGGGAGCCGTAAAACCCAAGGAAACCAATGCCAGGGTTGTGGTGGCAACCCATCAGGAACTGGAAAAACTGGTCGAAAAAAAGACATTCAGGGAGGATCTGTTTTTCCGCATTAATGTGATGAGATTGAAACTGCCGACCCTTGCTGAACGAAAAGAGGATATTCCTCTTTTGGTGAATCATTTTATCGGGCGTTTCAATCCTGGGAAAAAGAAGAAAATTCTAGGCCTCACCCAGGAAGCAATGGCAGCGGTGATGCTTTATGATTGGCCCGGCAATATCCGCGAGCTTGAAAATGCCATAGAACACGCTTTTGTCCTCTGCAAAGAAGAATTGATTCGTCTGCGACACTTGCCGGATAAACTGTTGTCGGAAATCAATGCCATTTTTGCAACCAACGGCATCACACTTAGAGACATTGAAAAGAAGGCGATCATACAGGCTCTCCAGAGAAATAATTGGAAAAAAGGCGCAACAGCAAAAGAGCTTGGGATCGACAAAAACACCCTTCGCCGGAAGATCATACGTTACGGTATCGAGTGAAATAATAAAGGAAAAAGAAATGATTAAAAACCGCTTGCCAAAAGAAAAACAGGGCTTGACCGTACTGACACCGGAAAACAGTTTCCGATTCAAGTGCCATGAGGGTCTTGATTGTTTTACCCGGTGTTGTCGCAACATTAGCATTGTATTGACACCCTATGATATCCTTCGTATGAAAAACGCGCTGAACACAGGCTCGGGGGAATTTTTGGCAAACTATACGATGTCAATGATCGGAGACGCAGGACTTCCTGTGGTACTTTTAAAAATGAAAGATGATGATGAGAAAAACTGCCCCTTTGTGACAAGAAAAGGATGCAGGATTTATCCGGATCGTCCCTGGTCCTGCCGCATATACCCCCTGCAACCGGAAAGTTCCAAAATAACCGAAAGGGCCGCCAAACAATACTATTCTGTTATGGATGTTCCTTTTTGTCTCGGTCTTGAAGAGAACAGTTCCTTAGTTTTAGCAGAGTGGATTGAAGAACAGGGGGTTTCCGTTTACCAGAAGATGGAAGCACCATTTAAAACAATTACCACCAACGCATTCCTCAGCCAAAATAAGATTACGAACAAAAACATCCAGGAAATGTTTTATATGGCCGGCTATGATCTGGATCGTTTTAAACGATTTGTGCTGGAAAGTACATTTCTGGAGCGCTTTGAGGTGGCGCCGGAAATCGTGGGAAAAATAAAAGAGGATGACATAGAGCTCTATTTTTTCGCCATGAGATGGCTTGAATACGGTCTGCTCGGACAGCATGTGCTTAAAGTCAAACCGGAAGTCACTCGATAATATCTTCTTTAAGAGCGTCATAGGACCACACCGGCAGGGGTAAATATTTACCGGAGTCAGGATCTAAACGGCAGCGATACGATGCCCGGGTTGCCTGTTGTTCCCAAATCCGTTTCCATCCCTCAACAAAATAAGAACAGTCGTCATTAAAACAGACATAAAAAAAATCATTGGGCCAGGTAGAGGCGATGGGAACTCTCCATTTTTTCATTTCCTGTCCGCAATGGGGACATAGCGGTGCTCTTTTTTCTGCCATTTCTCTTTTTGTTTTCCATAAAGATTTCATTTGGTCCTGTAGCCCTATGGCGCTTATCAGAACCATAGGTGCAGCACTTGTTTTTTACATGTATAACGTTAAAAAACGTATCATAGAGGAAAGGATAGATCATGACAATGGTTATAGAAAAAAATGACATTTCTCGCGATTACTACAAAGTAACAATGGAAAATGGCTCCCTGGTCATGAAACCCCATTGCGGCTGTGGTAATCCGATTAATGATGATTACTTTTGTGAAAAATGCAACCGAAAGTGCCATTGTCGTCTAATCGTTTGTGACAACGAGACCACTTTGGAACGGGTTAAAGACTATACCCGTAAATCATCCCAATTTTCGGCATTCGAACTTGAACTTGTCGGTTAGCGCCCGGAATTAAAAAAAGCTAAAGTTATTCATGACCAGGCTGATTTGAACCGGCAGAAGCGAGCGCATTTCCCGTTCCGCCTCGAGCGGGGTTGGAGCGAAGCGGAAATCCCGTTTACGGGGCTGCGGCCTATGCTTCAATCCCGCTGCCCACGATCTTGCAGGTCTTGTAACATTTGGATCGCTGTATCGATCATTTTCTCGCCCCCGATTTTTTCATTGGCGGCGACCATTGCCGGAAGCGCTTTGATATTGTTAAATTTACCCAGTGCATCTCCGGCCCAATTGACGATGTGAGAACTCTTATGTTCAAGGAGGCGCAATAGAAGTTTATAAGCGGTGGTGCCTCGAATATTTCCGAGCACCGATACGATACCCGTTTTTATAGGATCAAATGCTTTGTCTCTGGAAAAAGCGTTTTCAATATGAGGTATGGCCGTTTCTCCCAATTTCTCCAGATAATGCAGGCTGGCGCCGGAGGTATAGGCAAATCCGAACATGGATATGTCAATGAGGGAGCGAACGGCCATGTCTGTTTTATAAGAAAAGATAATTTCAGGCACAAAAAGACCCGCCCAGGAATATCGACATGCCAGCGGCAACAGGTAGAACATATTCTCAGATCCTGTGGCCTTGAGCTTATCCAGTGTTCCCTTTAATGCATTCTTTCGCAATTCAAAACCCTGAGCATGCATTTCCGGAAACAGATCCGGATCATTCGCCGTTTGAAGCTTTCGTACAAGCATAACAATCTTTTTGTTTTCCCATACAGGATACATGGCCTGATAATCTTTGGCCTTTAAGGCGATCCAATATTTCTGCAGCCAGGTGATGGGCGGATAGTAATAAGACAATGCGGGCTTGTCAATTTCTGCGTCCCGATACCGCCTGTGTTTAATAAAGTAGGATTTTTCCGATTCAGCGACATCCAGCCTCTGTCTGCAAATCTCAATCGCCTTTTGACAGTCGCCGGCATACAGATAGCCGGTCGCTAAGATATCGTGAAGTCTGTCCTCATTCGGGTATTGCCGGATCAGGCTTGATGCGAAGTGAATCGCTTCGGCATATTTTTGTGAACCGAGTAGGCCAAATGCTTTTTCAATACCCTTGATCAGCTTGTCTTGTTCTTTTTCCTTTGCTTTGCGGTTATTTGCTTCAGCCGTAATGTTATTATGCCCGGCCGCTTCACATTTTCCCAAACAGCAACGCTTATATTTTTTCCCGGAGCCACAGGGACAGGGCGCATTTCTGCCGACCCTATCAACGGGCATATCAACGCCTTTGGTCCTTTCACGTTCAGCCTGGGCAATCAGAACGTCGCGCATTTTGAAAAGTTGTTTTTCCGTAATGCCGGCGTGTTGAGCGATAATATCCGGATCACCTCCCTGAAGGAGTTTCAAAACAGGCTCAAATTCTGCCTCCGACAGGATATCAAATTTTATATTACTGGAATCGCGCATAAAATATCTATTTTGTCTGTAAAGTTGTTTGGCAGCGGCTATATTTTTTCGAAAAATTCGATGCACGCTCGGGCAAAACCGGCTGTGTAAGTCTTAAAATCGAAACTTTTATCTCCTAAATATTTGTTTAAAATTTCAGCACGAAATATATCCCAGTTGGTTGGAATTTCTCCGGCCCGATAAATAGCCGCCAGTTCATCATAATCCGCCTCGTCTACGGCGAACTCACCGCCGTTTTTATAACCCCGATCAAACCAATGCTTATGTTCGGCTTTGTCTTTCATCTTCCGGATGGACACTATTTGAGAATATAAAACCACAATAATTGACAGCCGCACAAAATTGACCGGATTCATGCGGCTGCCAATGGAGGATGTCTGCGTGGCATTGCGCAGTCATCTTTTCAGGAACGGTTTCCTATCAGCACAAGCCCCACTCCGCACTCGTGAATCGCTGCTCAAAAGTCCGGAAATCACGGGGATATCGAAAGTCATCAGGATTGAGGATATGAATGCCGTTTTTATCGAATTTTAATAACCGATAAGATTTAATATCCTCCTGTTCATCTAAAATCTCATCACATAGTGCTACCAAATCCGGTACCGCATTCGCATGGGTCTCAACCGTTGCCCGGACCTGTGACATATTCGGCCAATCGGGATCTTTTTTTAAACCGGCTAATATGACCTCCGCCTTTTGATCGTCGTTGAACCGCACCGGAAAAACCGCAACATAAATTTCGGTCACATGTTCGATTTTGTTTCCGTCCTTGTCCGGGTCTTTCATTTTAGGTGCTCCTTTAAATAATGAATTTACATCCCTACGACTTCTTTGATATCCACAAGATGAATAATGGGTCGAGTGATCATTTTAAACTCACCTTTTTCAGCATCGTAAACCGAATTTGCGAACACCTTCCCCCATTTGTCTTCATCCATTTTCTTGAAGTCGGACCGGTAGTAATACCCGGGCCATCGGGTTTCTTCACGGAACAATTTATGCCGGGTGTGGGCTTCCGCGATCTGAACCCGGTGAATGTTCTCCCAGCAGCGCATCAGCTCATGGAGATTACGAGCAGCGAGCTTGGAGAGGTCCTCCTTAAGGAGTTTTATCAGATTCAGGGCGATATTCAGCGTGGTGGCGTTGCAGTTGTACATGGAACCCCAGCCGGCCACATATTCGTCCATGATCTTGTTGAGACGGAATAAGGCCATTTTGGGTGTGATGTAATTCGGGTTGACTTCTTCCACCGGCAGATCATACTTTTTTTGGGTCGTCCCCAAGGTTGTAAAATTTTTATGCGCTTCATAGTGCTTCATCGGCCGCACGATCTCTTCCTTGAGTTTCTCTACCAATGGGGCATCAAATTCCGGCATTTCAGGATTCTCCACGCAGAATTTCACAGCCGATTTGGCTGCGATCCGACCTTCGGTGAACGAACCTGAAGAAAACTTGTGGCTCGATACGCCGACGCCGTCGCCCGCTGCGAATAACCCTTTTACCGTGGTCATGCGGTTGTAGCCCCAGAAGTACTCATTTTTGGAGTCGCTTATCTGGATGTCTTCCGGACCGCTCCCCCATGCCCCTGAAGCTCCGGAGTGGGAACCGATAAAATAAGGCTCGGACGGCATGATTTCAGAAGGTCCCTCCTCGGGGAATACATCTTTTGCAGCCCAGAGGATCGCCTGGCTGATGGTCATGTCGAGAAAGTCCTCCCATGCTTCGGCTTCGAGTTTTTTCAATTCCTTCTTATACGCTTTTTCATTGGGTGCCTGTTCGGCGATTTTGGCGATAGCCTTGTCCGTATGGATAAAGATGGGGCCATCCCCTTTCTGGTAGCATTCAATCATCATCAGATGGTTTCTGAGACAGGTTGGGATGGGTTTAACCTCTCCATAGGGCGGCCAGTTGTGAAGTTCGCCCCCCTCTGCCAGACCTTCGGCCATATAGTTGAAACCCGTGGCTGACGTTGCCGAAGCCTTGAACAGCAGGAACCAAGCCCCGACCGGGCCATAACCGTCCTTGAATCTGGCCGGAATAAAGACGACTTCCTGGGAGGTCATCTCGGCGCCGGCCGTGGTGGTCAGATAGGAACTGGATCCGGCGTTCCAGGGCGGATACCAGGCTCTGCCCAGACCTTCCCCGGTTGACCGCGGCCTGAAGACATGTACGGCACCGCCGGAACTTACAAGGCAGGCCTTGAATTTAAACACATAAATTATGGGGTCTCTCACACTGAAACCGATGGCGCCCGCGACTCTGTTCTTGTCATTCTTGTCGTGCAGAAGGCGAAGCACAAACACGCGTTCGATAATATTATCGATACCGACAGCGGTCTTGGCAGCCTCGGCAACGATGGCCTTGTAAGATTCGCCATTGATCATGAGCTGCCACCGGCCTTCATGGACATAGTTTCCGGCCGCATCCTTCCAGATGGGGAGCCCGAAACCCTCGAACATGTGAACCGTTCCATTGACATGTCTGGAGATGTCCATGACCAGATCGTCCCGGCACAGCCCCATGAGGTCCTGGCGGACATAGCTGAGATAATCGACGGGGGTATTATCACCCTGGTATTGATTGATGGCGGAAAGGCCCATGCCGACCGCGCCGCTTCGTTCCATGGCCGCCTTGTCGACCACGGTGATTTTTACATTATTTTCTTTGGCCCAATGTGCCCCTTCAACACAGGCACCGCATCCGGCCATGCCTGCACCGATAATCAAAAGGTCGGTTTCAACTTCGACGGTTTTGAATCCTTCCATTTTTTCATCACCTCCTTTAGTCTCCGAGTGTCCAAAGTTTATCGGCTTTTAGGGACGCCGGTTCCGTAAACAGGAGTTGATCCGCCAGGGTGCCCGGTCCAACGCCGAAACCGCCGTCAGGTGGGGCCTCCCCTTCCGGTGTTTTCCTGATGGGGAACTTGAACCGCTTGATCGTACCGCCTCTGAACTTGACGGTCCACATGATGTCTTCGGAACCCCTCATCGGCACAACACTGGCTCCCAGCGGCGTAAAGTCGGCATAACCCCGAACTTCGATGGCCTGGGTGGGGCAGATTTTAACACAATTATAACATTCCCAGCACATATCCGGTTCGGAATTATAGGCTTTCATCCGTTCGACATCCAGCACCATCAGATCGTTGGGACAGATGTACATGCATGCAGTTTTGTCCCCTCCCTTGCAACCATCGCATTTTTCTTCAATGACAAAACTAGGCATTGTTTCCTCCTTGACTTCGATTTCTTTTTCTTATGGGTTCAAAAAAAATATTAAGTTATTTTTATCCACCTCCTTTTTATAAAAAGTTGCATGTGATTGAATCGAACAGACCCTCAATGGTTTGTTCCAGATGAATCCTTACGTTGGTGACCTTCTCAAATACAGGATTTTGTTGATCTACATCATTTGATGACCGTAATGATTTCATAGATCGCAAATCTTTAAATTGCAAAATTCACGCCACGACAACCCACAGAACATAAACAGACATAACCAGTCGATAAAATGGAGTATTTATGAAATTTTGAAATTCATGGCATGCTCATGAAAGAAGCTGGAAAGCTGCAAAATGCAGAAACGGGAAAACATAAAAGCGACAATTTGAAGCATTAGTTAAAAAAGTGTTTTTTTCATCACGGCAGAATATCTTCACCTGACAGGGTTTTGGGAATGTTATCGCCAATATTCGGGAGTAAAAGATCCACATAATTTTCCATCAATGCGATCCGCTACTTTCAACGAAACGGGCGGATTTTGTTTCATGGTTTATCCTGCCGAACGATATGTTATTTATAAATGGTGAGCCTCTTGAATCAATCCCGAAACTTATTACAGGCTGCAAATCGATGTTTGCTAATCTTCCTGAAGCAGGTTGTTGATCGCTTTTTCCAGTATTAATTTGCGTTCTACTCCCACGATCTGATGGGCAACACTGCCATTTTTGAAAAAAATAAGGTTGGGAATGGCCTGTATGCCATATTGGGTGGGAATGACCGGATTTTCATCGACATTACATTTCAAAAACTTCACTTTCCCGCCAAAAGATACGGCAAGTTCTTCAACGATCGGTGATATCACCCTGCACGGCGCACACCACGGGGCCCAGAAATCGACGATGACCGGTTTTTCAGCCTGGATGACCTCCTTTTCAAAACATCCGTCATTTATTTCCAATACATTTTCAGCCATTATTTTTCCTTTTCGAAGGATATGCTTTATTGCCTGTGTGGTCGAACTGATACGATTCAAATGTTTCCAAAAGGCAGCCGCCTTTTGGAATACAACCGCTGCCTTTCATGAAACCCCTTTGTTGTCATCACCCGGTGTGCGTTTATCCCCCGAAATCTCCGGCGCTGAGAATCTTCATGGCGTCTTCTGCTTTTACACGGAGCTCGGACAGGCTGTAAGTAACCCTCTCCCTTTCGGTTTTGATATCATCGATGCCTGTTTCCGGGGTACAGTTGGCGCGAATATTTTCGATCCTTTGATCAAGTTCTTCAACCAAGATGTGCAAGTCTTCGAGATTGGGAAGAAATTTTTCTTTTGCGCTCCCCGGCATTTTATCCATCTTGCGAACAATATCATAGACGGTAGCCTTCCAGGCGGCCAATTCCATTTCCATGGCTTTACAACAATTTGTGACTAACATGATGGTCTCCTTTCGGTTAGGGGGTTAACATTTTGGGTTCCGGTTTTAATCGCGCAACTGATTTTGGCAATATCATTAAAACCGGCATTTTTTTATTCTTAGTAGTATTCACGGTTCAACAATCGTGCCATCTCGGCATTCACGGTTGTCTTGTATCAAGTATATCTATATAACTTCTTGTAAAAACGATTAAGATGAAGATAGAAGGTTTTGGCATGGCAGTTGTAAGACAAATCATTCAACATGTCTTTGACAAAGACGAGGACATTCGATATGGTATGTGAACGTTCTGCAACGTTTCGTAACGTTACAGAGGGTATAATTTTCTGTTTCAATTGGATGGTGACATGGAAAAGAAGACGCATTTGATTTGGCATTCCCGTTTTTTAAATCAGGTCATCGATTCCATGGCCGAAGGAATGTTCACGCTGAATAACGAAGGACGGATTTCCTCGTGGAACAAGGCCATGGAGCACATCACCGGCTATGGGGTGGAGGAGGCTTTGGGAAAGCCGTGCGGTTTTTTGAACTTTAACCGCTGCTTCGGAAGGGTTTGTCCCACCAACATCCGCGAGTGCGGACTATTTAAGCACGGCGGCACTGAAATAAAAGAATGCTTCCTGCGCCACAAAAATGGCCGTGATGTGCCTGTGATTAAAAACGCCAGGGTCGTGCGGGATGAGGATGATGTGACCATTGGCGCGGTGGAAACCGTCACCGATCTTACCGAATTGAATGAAGCCCGGACCCGAGCTGAAGAGGCCATGCGGCGATTGAGCGAAATATATCAATTTCATAATATTATTGGAAAAAGCAGGGTTATGCAGGAAGTGTTTATCGCCATTAAAGCCGCGGCCGCCAGTGAAGCTGCCGTTCTCATTCAGGGCGAAAGCGGTACCGGTAAAGAACTGGTTGCCGGCGCGATTCATCACCACAGCGAACGCGCCGGGAAACCGATGATGATCGTTAATTGTTCGGCACTTTCAGAATCTTTGCTTGAAAGTGAACTGTTCGGCCACGTGAGGGGCGCATTTACCGGAGCCCATCGTGATCGGGCTGGCCGCTTCGAGCAGGCCAATGGCGGCACCATCTTTTTGGATGAAATCGGCGAGATCAGCCCCTTTATTCAGGTGAAACTCCTGCGTGTGTTGCAGGAGCGTGAGATCGAGCGGGTGGGAGAATCCAAAAGACGCAGAATCGATATACGAATTATCACCGCAACCCGGCAGGATCTTTATGATCTTGTCGGCCGGGGACATTTCCGGGATGATCTTTATTACCGTCTCAAGGTATTTCCCATTCATCTTCCGCCGCTAAGAAGGCGAAAAGAGGATATTCCATTGTTGGTCCATCACTTTATCCGACATTTCAACCAAAAGACAGGAATGAAAATCCAAAATGCCACCCAGAATGCCATGCGTGTCATCATGGACTACGATTGGCCCGGCAATGTGCGCGAGTTGGAAAATGCCATCGAGCACGCATTTGTGCTGTGTACCACCGATCAGATCGATATTTTCGACCTTCCGGTGGAAATCCGGCGGACAGGATTTCATCCGGCTTCCAATCTAAATCAGCCAATATCGAAAAACAGGCGTGTGCCGCAGGGCGATTTGACCCGCGAAAGTCTTATCGAAGTGCTCCATGAGTGCGGCTGGAATAAAGCCGAGACGGCCCGGCGGATCGGATTGAACCGTACCGTCCTGTGGCGATATATGAAAAAATGGAATATTCCGTTAAAAAA
>JBAUWG010000093.1:0-2193 GCA_049583675.1 Desulfobacterales bacterium
CTTTTTAACGCCAGAAATGAATGCCGGAAAAGAGAAAAAGAAGTCATGGGATTGATTGAAAAACGAGCGGATATTTCAAAACAATGCAGCGAAGAGGAATCCAGAGGAATCAGTGTGATTGATTACCACACATATCAGGCGTATCTGCAGCGGATCGGACACGACCTTGAGGCGGCATATGTCAGCCTTGATGAAGGAAAAGAAGACGTAATGGCCAAAGAAATCATATTGAAGCAGACGTCCATAAAGAAAAAGAGTTTGGAAGTTCTAAAAGAATCAAAACATAATAAATACATGGAAGATTTTGCAAGAGAGGAACAGAAAATATTAGATGAGATCGTGATTGCCGGAAAAGGTTGCAACGTATGAAAACGCAAACACAGATTCTGTTGTCCCTGCTAATTATTGTAAAGATGTTTCTGGGGTCTATTTTATTATATCAGAGCGGCTTTCCGTTGTTCGGAGAATCGAATGCACTGGCTTCCGAGCAAAAGAAGGATGACAAGACAATTCCAATCAAAAATGATAAAAAAGATGAAAAAGAAACCATCGACTTGAAGTTTCTCATCCAAAAGAAGGCGCAATTCGAAAAAGAAGAAAAAAGTATTGCGGAAAAAAAATCAGAGCTTTTAGCCATCCAGGACGACATCAATAAAAAAATTGCCGAACTTACAAAATTAAGAGATGAAATCAAATCGGAAAAGGCCCAAAAGAAGGCGGCGGAAGAGCAGCAGTTCAAGCATCTTATAAAGATTTATTCGGCCATGAAACCGCAGAGTGCGGCAGGCTTGATCGAAAAGCTGGACATTAAGCTGGCCATCGAACTTCTTTCCAGAATGAAAGGGGACGATGTCGGAAAAATTCTTTCTTTTGTAAAAATTGAAAAAGCCGCTAAAATAAGCGAAGGGCTCATCAAACAAGAATAAAATCGCGGAACGATTTTATGAGACTTCCGCAGGTAAACCTGCGGAGGTTCCGACGAGCGGCGGGGAATTCAAATTCAAATATAGAGATCGATGATTGATCCTTTTTCCCGGAAATTATGTGATTCTATATCCGGACCGTGATCCGAAACCGCCGGACGTTGATGATCCTGAGAGAAAATCGGGAGCGTCGATTCATTTTGAGGTGTCTTCTCCCCGGGCAATGCAGCCACCACCATCGGCCAGTTATTTGCAGCATCGATTTTCATCATTACTCTCTTTGTATTTTTGTTATCTTATCTTCCTATCTGAAGCATCTTTAAAAATCAAGAACAAATTCAGACTATTTTGCGTTTCGAAATGTTGACCCAAAATCCGGGTTTCCAGTCAAACACCCGATAGGCAATATTTTCCTTTGATTGCTCGACCAAGCGGTCAAATATTCCCTCCTTTTTGTGTTCTGTTTTCGCTAATTATACTCTAAAACTCTTTAATATGCTGTAATCATAAACAAAAAAAATGTCTTTCCTGTTTTGGCACAACCTTTGCTGATAGAAATGAAAAAAAATATAAAACAGCAAGAAACAGGGACAATGATAAATCCGGTGATTTTAAAATTTATGTCTTCACTTCTCAATGGCGATTCAACCGCAAGTGCCAACTCGTCGACATCAGGAGACGGCGGACAACACTTTTTATCGGAAATGCAGAATGCGCTTCACGCTTCTTCAAACAAATCCTCTCCCGCGACGCGTGAAGCGATGAAAGCAAATACGGCTTCGAATGAGACAGGATACCAATCTTACCTTGAATCTTTCAAAAAAGAACTTTTGTCGCAGGGAAAGCCGCTGAGTGGGGTATTTTTAAAAGAAAGCGACTTCCCGCTGATCAAAAAATTTCTTCTTCAATGCGGTTTTTCGAGTGAAAAGGCCGACAAATTCTTAAAGGATCTTAAAACCGACAGCCCCGACGGACACATCAATCTTTCATATTTTTTTCAGAAGGCTTCCGAACTGGTATCTTCGAAAGACAAGGCGCATCAGGATAAGATCATCGGTTCCACCGCCGTCCCTTACATCGAGTCGATACTGAGAGATTTTCAATTTACGCCAAAAGAAACGGATAATGTCATCAGCCTTGCAAGGGTCCAGGGCGGGGGGCTGGATCTTAATCAATTTGTAAATAAATTAAAAGAAATCAGCTCCAGAAAACCGTTTGCCGATAACAACGGCGTTGATCAGAACCTGTGCCGGAAGATTATAGCCAAGAT
>JBAUWG010000094.1:0-4361 GCA_049583675.1 Desulfobacterales bacterium
CGATATCCGGTATCAATCCCCCCATCTTATTGAAATTGAGTGTGATCATAGCGTTATTTCATCCCCCTCAAGCCGTTATCCGACGGGACGCCCCCCCTCCCAATTTAATGCGCTTCTTAAAGCTTGAAAAATTATCTATTTTGTATAACAATGTCAATTTCTTTTTTGAGCCAACGGCCAATCGCAAAGCGTAAGGCTTGTCTTTGTCCGCCGCTTTATGGCGGACAAAGACAAAAGCACGCCAGTGCTTTTGACGTTGAACTTGCATCCGGGGTGCAAAGCCCCCGGTTTGTTTTGCAAGGATTAGCAGTGTATCTTGCTTATCGGGATGATATTTGATATTATTGGGACCTATTCATAGGTTTTCAAATTATACCATTTTTAGAGTTTTCAGTTATGCCGAAAAATAAAAGTGCTTCTCAAATACTTAAAAAGCGTGGCAGAAAAAGCCAAAGAGGATTTATGGCAAGGATTTTCAGGTGGTTGCTGACGGCATCCATTTTAATCGCCGTGGTCGGGTCGCTGGGTGCCGCCGGTGTTTATTTTTATGTGAGTCGAAATCTTCCTAAAATATCTTCCCTGAAGGATTACCGGCCGCCGGTTATCACGACGGTATATTCAGACGATAATCGAAAAATCGGCGAGTTTTTTAAAGAACGAAGAATCGTGATTCCCTTATCCCAAATGCCCGATATGCTTAAAAAAGCTTTTGTCGCTGCAGAGGATTCCCGATTTTATACGCATCAAGGGATAGATATCTTGAGTATCCTCAGGGCATTTTATAAGAATATCGAGGCCGGTACCATCGTTCAGGGCGGAAGCACGATTACCCAGCAGGTGACAAAATCATTTTTTTTAACCCCTGAGAGGAGCTATGTCCGCAAAATAAAAGAAGCGATCCTCGCCTATCGCATTGACAAGAAATTTGCCAAAGATGAAATTTTATTTTTGTATTTGAACCAGATTTATTTGGGTCACGGCGCATATGGTGTGGAGGCTGCTTCAGAGAATTATTTCGGCAAATCAGCCAAGGATTTGAACCTGGCCGAATGTGCGATCTTGGCAGGTCTTCCCCAGGCGCCGAGTCGATACTCTCCCTTTAAGTATCCCGAAAGGGCGAAGCAGCGCCAGATATATGTTTTAAATCGAATGGTTGAAGATGGTTTTATCACCAATATTCAAGCGACGGAAGCCGTCAACAAAGTGCTCGATATTAAGCCCAGGAAAAATCTTTATATCGATGAAGTTCCCGTTTATACGGAATATATCAGACGGTACATCTCAACAAAATACGGCGACGATGCGCTGTATAATGAAGGTCTCAGTGTCTATGCGTCGGTCAATATCGAGATGCAGAAAATAGCGCGGGAAGAAATCAGCCAAGGATTATCTGCATTGGACAAACGCCAGGGATATCGGGGTCCCCTAAAACATCTTCAGCCTGAAGAGATCGAATCGTTTTCACAGCAGATTCAGCTTGAATCGGAGGATGTTCACCTTGAAGAAGGCAAACTTGTTAAAGGCGTCGTGATCGAAGTGAATGACAAGAAAAACACGGCTACCGTACGGATGGGAAATATGCTGGGAGTGATCGGAATCGAGGATATGCGATGGGCAAGAAAGCCGAATCCCGAGGTTGCTTACTATGCGGCAAAGGTGAACAGCGTTGGAGATGTCTTAAAGGTTGGAGATGTCATACTGGCTCGCGTGAAAGGCAAAATTTCCGGCACGGATCAATGGATGCTGGCTTTGGAACAGGACCCGAAGGCCCAGGCCGCGCTGCTGTGCATTGATTCGGAAACCGGCGACGTCAAAGCCATGGTGGGCGGCAGAGATTTCAGAGAGAGCCAGTTTAACAGGGCGGTTCAGTCGAGGAGGCAACCGGGTTCCGCATTTAAACCGATTATTTACGCGGCTGCACTTGACAAGGGATATACGCCAGCAACAGTGATCATCGATTCACCTATTGTTTATGAGGATACCGTGCATGATTTTACATGGAAACCCAAGAACTATAAGGAAAGATTTTACGGTCCGACACTCTTCCGGGATGCGCTTGCCGAATCACGCAATGTAGTGACCATCAAAATTTTACAAGATATCGGGATTAATTATGCCATAGATTACGCCCGGAAACTTGGGATAGTATCAAATCTGAACAGAGATCTATCTTTGGCGCTGGGATCCTCCGGCATATCGTTGCTCGAGCTTGTAAAAGCATATTCGGTCTTTGATAACCTCGGTTACCTTGTAGAACCGGTCTTTATTACAAAAATATTGGACAGGGACGGACATGTCCTGGAAGAGGCCAATCCTGCGAGAAAAAAAGTGATTGAGCAGAACACCGCTTATGTGATGACCAGTCTCCTTGAAGGTGTTGTCAAACGCGGCACCGGCTGGAGAGTAACGGCGATGAATCGTCCGGTGGCAGGCAAGACCGGCACCACAAACAATCTGCACGATGCCTGGTTTATGGGATATACACCCCGTTATGTCACCGGCGTATGGGTGGGTTTTGACGATGAAAGTTCTCTTGGAAGAGGGGAGACAGGTTCCAGGGCGGCAAGCCCCATATGGCTGGCTTACATGCAGCGACTGCTTCAAGACAAGCCGGTCAGGGTATTCCAGGTGCCCGAAGGGGTCGTCTTTTCAAAAATCGATGCCGAAACCGGACTATTACCGATCCCGGAATCCAAAAAAACGGTTTTTGAGTGCTTCAAGGAAGGTACGGTTCCCACTGAATATACCAAACGGCCGGATTCCATGTCGGAACCGGAAGAATTTTATAAGTCGAATATGTAATAAGTGACTTAGTGGTCTAATTCAAAAACACAATAACGTAATTTTATGTGGACACTATCCAATATAACCTGAAGTCCAAAAGTTTGAAGTGCCTAAAGTGAGTCCCGCCTTTGGCGGGATTGAGGAACGCGCTTTTCACGCGTTCAATTGTAATCAAATTTGATAGAATCCCTTAACTTTAGGCACTTTTGAGTAAGGCTTTCACCCATATTTTTTTCTAAGTGTGTCCGAGACTTGTCTGGTTAAAGCCAACACTTTATTCGCAAGATCGATGGTCAAAGAGCCGGTCCCGCAAGCAGGGGTGATGAAGGTTTGAGCCAGTATCTCAGCTCTGCCGAAGCCAAGGGCCTCTATAAGGGCGGATTGTGCTTCCCACCTGGCGACCAGCGATTCGGCGGTTTCTTCTTCGATATCGTCGCTGTTTAATGTCGGTACAATTCCCCATGCCAGAATTTTTCCGGACGCGATAAATCGCCTTACATGATCCGGATAGAGCATAAACTTATCGAAAAAAGAATAGGCATCAAAACTGCTGATATCCGCTTGGGATTCTAAAATCAGGGACCAGTCGGCATTGGCGCATACATGGATCCCCACAAGAGCACCCGCGTCATGGGCCGTCCCGATAACATCGTCAAAACAGGCTGCCACTTCCTCACGAGACACACTGATCATTGCTGAAGAGCCAAAGCCGGCAAGGGCCGGTTCGTCAAGAAAAATAATGATTTTAGATCCAAACTCCGACAGCATCTTGACCTGCCATCGGGCTTTTTGAGCCAACAGTTTTATCACAACATCCCTTAACTGATCGTCATAGAATACGGCTTTCCCGTTCTGGTCGCATAATCCCAGACCAAAGGTTATGGGGCCGGTGATTTGTCCTTTAACCGCCACTGGACAGCGGGAAAGAGAACGGAGATGTTTCGTAAATGCAAAAAATCCTCCGGCGGTATTGGCGTCCATGGCAAATCTCGAATCGATTAACTTCGCCTCTTTTTCACTGACAGCCATAAAATCTTCGTAAAATGCCAGGATCTCTTTATCAAAAGAAGGATTGGATGTGTCGATAAAAGACTTCTTTGCGTTAACGGCCAGACCCGGAAATCCAGGTTGAAATTGGGAAATCATTCCTTCTTCCTTGAAAGCGGGGAGTTGAACCCATAAAGGAATTTCGGGCGTGTATTGGAAAACCAATTTTACCCCTTCGGTATGGCTGTGTAAAGGAAGACTCCCGATCAGAAGGGGAAGACCGTCGGCCGAAAACGTAAGCGCCATGGATCTGACTCCTTTATTTATGATTCGAATCGCGTCAAAACTCGATTCGGTGTTATTCGTTATCGGTTAATGGTTATTGGTTATTTCTAACACGCCTTTTTTTCCATTGCAAGGTCGGGAAACCAATTTCTTTAAGCGTTACGTCAAACTTTAATGCAGAATTCTTGTCGGGTTGTAAAGAGTAAACCCGCTGCCCTGAAGCGTTTTTCCATATCGGGCTTTAAATGCGTTGGCCCTATAGCGGCGTTCTGTAATGGATTGACACGATCATGTGCAGGTGTTAT
>JBAUWG010000095.1:0-2507 GCA_049583675.1 Desulfobacterales bacterium
TTCCTGCTTATTTTTTCGTTTCCGCTGCAGATATCCAAAACCATTGAACAGATTTACTTTATCGGCACAAAATCCATTCTGGTCATATGTCTGACCGGAGCCTTTACCGGGATGGTTCTGGGTCTTCAAGGATATTACACCCTCGTGAAATTCGGTTCCCAGGGATTGCTTGGAGCGGCTGTCGCGCTGTCCTTAATACGGGAACTGGGTCCGGTTCTCAGCGCCATTATGGTTATCGGCCGAGCGGGTTCGGCAATGGCCGCTGAGATCGGGATTATGCGTATATCCGAACAGATAGATGCTCTTGAAACCATGGATATCAATCCCTTGCGGTTTCTCATCAGCCCAAGAATCGCCGCCGCACTGATCAGTTTTCCCCTCCTCACGGCCATTTTTGACGTCATCGGCATTTTCGGGGGATATATGACCGGCTCTGTGTTGCTCGGTATCGATCCCGCAATCTATTTTTACAGAGCCCAAACGAGCGTTTTGATGAAAGATATTGCCGGCGGATTTTACAAGTCGTTGGCGTTTGCGGTGGTCGTAGTTACCATTTGCTGTTTTCAAGGATATTATACGCACATGCGCGCAGAAGGGTTTGGTGCCAAGGGGGTCAGCTTCTCCACCACCTCCGCGGTGGTCATCTCAAGTGTCCTCGTGCTGATCGTCGACTATGTCATGACATCTTTTTTAATTTAGGACAATGATGGAACTTCCGCTGATCCAACTGTCAGACGTTTATAAGTCGTTCGGTGACAATAAAGTTCTTATTGGTGCGGATCTAAGTATCATCAAAGGGCAGGTCACGACCATCATCGGCAAAAGCGGTGTTGGAAAAAGTGTCCTGCTGAAACATATGATCGGTCTTATGGAACCGGATTCAGGGGAAATCCTTTTTCGAGGCCGCTCGCTGTCTGAAATGCAAAAAGCAGAAAAAAAGGCGTTTAAAAAAAAAATTAGCTATGTTTTTCAGGGCACGGCACTGTTCGATTCCATCACGGTATTCGAAAATATCGCGCTTCCATTAAAAGAAAAAACGTCTCTTAAAAAGGTGGAGATAACCAAGCGCGTCCGCAAGAAAATGGATCAGTTGGACCTTCAGGGAATCGACAACAAATATCCTTCCCAGCTTTCCGGCGGAATGAAAAAACGGGTGGCACTTGCCAGGGCCTTGGTGACCGATCCGGAAATCGTTCTTTTTGACGAACCGACAACCGGTTTGGATCCCATTCGAAAAAATGCGGTGCACAAGATGATTTCCGATTATCAGAAGCAATTTGGTTTTACAGGGGTGGTGGTGAGCCACGAAATCCCCGATATATTTTACATTTCTCAGCGGGTGGCTATGCTGGAAGAAGGCAGGATCGTGTTTGAAGGAAGTCCTGAAATGATCCAGAAGACACCGGACCCCGTGGTGCAGAATTTTATCCACGGCCTGGAACGCGGTCATGAAAAAATATCCGGAATTGAAAGTCATTATCAGGGAGAAAAGCGCATAAAAGAAGAAATGGCCAGGCTTCAGCTGTTTCATACCGCTTTTTCCATCATCATTTTTACGGTTGACAACATGGATGAGATCAATGAAAAAATGGGACCGACTGCAGGCTTGACCATCATCACAAATTTGGTCAACGAGTTGCAAATCCTGACTCGCCCTACTGATACGTGTTATCGGTTCGGTCTGAACAAAATCCTCCTGCTGCTTCCAAATACCAATAAAGAACAGACACATGCGTTATGTGAAAAGCTGGCCGAACAAATGAAAGGGAAAGATATTTTTGGTTTCATGCCTCACCCGGGTTTCTGTCTTTTCATCAGCGCAAGATATACGGAAGGACAGAAGGATTTGGCATATGAAGATATGTTCTTGCAGACCCATCTGATGCAAAACATGTTTTATGAATTCAAGGTCTGTTGATCGAAGTAAAAGGAGTTTAAATGAAAAAAACATCCATTGAAGCGGCGGTCGGTGTTTTTCTGCTTATCGGGATCATATGTGTGGGGTACCTTTCCATTCGTCTCGGAAAAATGGAGTGGACAGGAGATAAATATTATCCTTTATTTGCCCGTTTTCAATCGGTATCAGGTTTGATTGTCGGCGCACATGTAGAATTGGCGGGTGTCCATGTCGGAAAGGTTGATTCCATTACATTGGATCCGAAAATGCTCGTTGCCGTGGTCGAGCTGAAAATACAAAAAAACCTGAAGTTGTCCGACGATGTCATCGCTTCGGTTAAAACCTCCGGGCTGATTGGGGATAAATATATCGAGCTCGTCCCGGGCAACTCGGATAGAATACTCAAGCCGGGAGGTCTGATAACAGAGACCGAATCTGCCGTGAATCTAGAATCATTGATCAGCAAATATGTGTTCGGAGAGGCGAAATGAATATAAAAATAACATCTTGGGTTCTAATCCTCATTATTTTCGGAATGACGCATCTGGCCCTTGCCGATCAACCTGTGGATGAACTCAAAGGGCCTGTCGAGCAAATCATTCATATCTTG
>JBAUWG010000096.1:0-13326 GCA_049583675.1 Desulfobacterales bacterium
GGCGGAACTAAAAGACGCTTTGACGGAAAACAACTTTGACGTTTATATCGCGGAAAATCCGGATGAAGCCAAATCCATCGTGCTTGAAAAAATAATTCCCGAAATATCGCCTAAAAGCGTCTCGTGGGGCGGATCAATAACCTTTGTTGCCACCGGACTGTATGATGTTCTCAAAAGCGCCGGCGATCTCGAGGTGCTGGACACCTATGACAAAAATCTGTCCCCGGAAGAAAGCCTGGAACGCCGCCGTCGGGCCTTGCTGGTCGATCTTTTTATCACCGGAAGCAACGCTGTCACCGAGTCGGGTCAGCTTGTCAATCTGGATATGATCGGCAATCGGGTCGGCGCCATCACTT
The DNA here is from genome assembly GCA_049583675.1 of Desulfobacterales bacterium. Classification (GTDB taxonomy): domain Bacteria; phylum Desulfobacterota; class Desulfobacteria; order Desulfobacterales; family UBA11574; genus UBA11574. The sequence goes on from JBAUWG010000096.1 coordinate 357, forward strand.
TTGGACCCAAACATGTAGTTATTCTGGCCGGTCGCAACAAGATCGTGCCGGATCTGGAAAGCGCCATGTTCCGTATTCAAAATTATGCGGCGCCGGTGAACACCATGCGGCTTGACAAAAAAACACCCTGCGCCAAAACATCCTTTTGTGCAGATTGTAAAAGCCCGGATCGAATCTGCAACGCCTGGACAATTACCGAAAAATCTTTTCCCAAAAAAAGGGTGAAAGTTGTCCTCATCAATAAGGACCTTGGATTTTAGGCGTGTTTGGGGAAAAAGGCCGATGAACGGACTTAAGCGTTGTTCAGTTTCTCCGTTGATTGGTCTTTGTACATGTCATAATACTTAAACACTTTTTCGATGTAATACTGGGTGGATTTATAAGGGGGGATGCCCTGATAATGCCGAACTTTTTGACTCCCGGCATTGTACGCGGCCAGCGCCAGCTTGACGTCTCCGTCAAACTTTTTAACGAGCTGTTTAAAATAGCGGATGCCGCCGCTGATATTTTGCTTGGGGTTAAAAATATCTTCCACGCCAAGGGCTTCGGCCGTTGAGGGCATCAACTGCATCAGGCCCTTGGCCCCTCTTTTTGAAATGGCTTTGGGGTTGTATCCGGACTCGGCCATGATAATTGCTTTTACAAGGCAGGGATCGATTTTATACCGTTTGGCTTCCTGAAGTATGATGAGATGAAACAGGTGATCTTTTTTATGTTTGTAGTTGGACAGCGTATTAAATGCGATGGACTGAGAATTCCCGCCTTCCGAGGATTGGAGGTCCGTGAGTTGTGAAATATCGAGAGAACTTCCTATCACCTGAACGTCGCTCTGCCGGCTATATGCCCGGAGATAGGATAGGCCTAAAACCAGCGTGAGAATAAAGAAAAAACGGATTGCAACGACAGCCAGTATTTGTCCGGAGATTTTTTTTTCCATTAGAATAGGGAATTCACTTTTAGAAACTGCTGCATTTGCTTCAAAAATCTTGAAATGAAACATCCAGTCTCACTTGCCGCTTTAATTAACTTAATAATATAAGATTAGGATGGGGATATGTCAAGTAAAAAAAACCAGTATATTGTGTATCACAATAAAACGGAGCACAATATATTGGGGTTGAACCATACCATTCATTCAACAAAACATTCAACAAAGCCGGCATATTATCCTAGAAAAACACACTTTTTTAACCTCGTGGATTTTTCTTTACAAAAAATAAAATAATGGATCACAAAAAGGTTTTTTAGGCCGATGATCTCATCGAATGCCTCCATGGTTTTCCCATAGGATGCTTTTGTGCGGATATCATAACCTGCCGCTACCAATTGAAAAATGCGCGCCGAGCAGAAAGGCTCTGCCGGGTTTCATGGTTTTCTGGGCTTTTTTACGCAAATTCGGATCAAACCTTGAGAAAGAATTTCGTGTGTTAAAAAATATTCCTTGCTTTAAACACAGATCTGCGGTTTATTACAAATTTGTAAATTTTATTTCAAGGACATCTGCTCAAAATGAAATGCGTCGAAGACATTCCGCTGCTGTACCAAATCAGCGAAGCGCTCAATGAACACCTGGATCTTAAAAAATCTTTGTATCAGGTCCTGGAAATTCTCTCCAATTCCATGAATATGGTGCGCGGCACCGTGACTATTTTGCACCCTTTAAGCAACGAAATCCACATCGAAGTGGCCCACGGCATCTCCCGAACGGCCATGGAACGGGTAAAATACAAGATAGGGGAAGGGATTACCGGCCGGGTCATCGAAACCGGCAAACCCATCACCATTCCCAAGATCAGCAATGAACCACTGTTTCTGAACCGGACCGCTGCCCGCAAAGCAGCTAAAGATGAAGAACTCTCATATATCTGCGTTCCCATAAAAAAGGGAAACCATATTATCGGTTCACTCAGTGTCGATAAGCCGTTTGACGAATCTTACGCCTTGAGCGACGGCGAAAAGCTCTTATCCGTGGTGGCGACCATGGTGGCCAGGCATGTCATCAACCTGGAAACGATCCGTATGGAAAAAAAGCGGCTCAGTGAAGAAAATGTCCGGTTGAAAAATGAACTCGAAACGAAATACCACATTACGAATATCATCGGCAACAGCAATAAAATGCGGGAAGTTTTCCAGATGGTTTCCCAGGTGTCAAAAAGCAATGCCACGGTGTTGATCCGGGGCGAAAGCGGCACTGGAAAAGAACTCGTCGCCAATTCCATCCACTATAACAGCCTCAGAGGCAAAAACAGATTTGTCAAAGTCAACTGTTCAGCCCTACCCTCAAACCTGATTGAAAGTGAACTCTTCGGCCATGAAAAAGGGTCATTTACAGGGGCTATCAATCTAAAAATCGGCAAATTCGAGATGGCCAACAAGGGCTCCATCTTCCTCGACGAGATCGGATCCGTCAGTGGCAGCGTTCAGGTCAAACTGCTGCGCGTTCTGCAGGAAAAAGAATTTGAGCGTGTGGGCGGACACAAAACCATCAAAGCGGATGTCCGCATCATCGCAGCCACCAACAAAAATCTCGAGCAGGCCGTCGAAGATGAAAGTTTCAGGGGAGATCTTTACTATCGTCTGAACGTGTTTCCGATTTACATGCCCCCTCTTAGAGAGAGAAAGACGGACATTTTGCTTCTGGCCGACCATTTTTTGGAAAAATACGCCGCAGAAAATCATAAGGACATCCGCCGGTTTTCAACCCCCGCCATCGACATGCTCATGGATTATCACTGGCCGGGAAACGTCAGGGAGCTCGAAAACTGCATCGAACGCGCCGTGCTGCTGTGCGAGGAAGGCGTCATTCACAGCTATCATCTGCCCCCTACCCTCCAAACCGGAACCGAAACCGACACGCTGCCGTCGCTGTCTCTTGAGGATGCGGTGATGAATCTCGAAAGGGAGATGATCATCGACGCACTGAAAAATACCCGGGGCAACACCACCATCGCCGCCAAAATCATCAAGACAACGGTCCGAAAATTCGCCTATAAAGCCCAAAAATACGGCGTGGACTACCGCCATTATAGGTGAGACCTCAAGCGATTTCGTGATGATATTTATCTATTACAGCATTCGCAAGAGGTACCAAACTTCGACGAGCTATTATCGGAAAAAGACGCACTCAACACCGATAACGATGTCATCGATATATGGAAAAATCATTTCAAAGAGCAGCTCCGGATCCGTTTTGATATTTTTGTGAACATGGGTTTTACCTTTTTGGTCGAAGATGCAGACATACATTTTTCTGGCGTGCAGATCGATACCGCAATAGTACTTGTGTTGTTGATTGTAAAATCTCATAACTTGGCCTCCTTTGGTTGAAGGGTTACTATGAAAGTGATAATCCATCTGTAACACCTTCATCTGAGGGAAGGCCATGACTAGTATCATGTCGGTTCAGTTGACCAATGCGACAGCGCGCCTTCAGATAAATGATGACATATAAACAGCAAGTTGTCTCTGGTCACTCAGAGGACTGGCCATGTCAACTGACCTTGGCGTTCGGTGTATAAACATATTCGGCAACCGTTTTTTGTTTTTCAACTTCAATTATGCTATAATTTGTTATCTTGCCAAAACCCAATTTGAATGAGGCTAATTCAGCCGACGCAAAAAGCCGCGCGGCTGATTAGCAGCGTTCTGCCTCGTAAAAATATTTCTGGCCTCTTGATCCCGCATGCTACACGTGTTATTATACGTGTCAAGTTTAAGGAGGTGCTCGTGATGCAAAAGAAACTCACTGTGACCATAGACGAAGAGGTTTATGAAGGCTTGCGAACGGTCATCGGTCCACGAAAAATTAGCCGTTTTATTGAAGATTTAGTTCGGCCGCATGTTGTAAAAAAAGATATGTATGCTGCGTATAAAGAGATGGCGGCAGATCAGATCAGAGAATCTGAAGCCCTTGAGTGGGCCGAAGGCACGATTGGAGATTCTGGTGATGAAGAGAGGTGAAGCATGGTGGATTAATTTCGATCCTTCCATTGGCGGTGAAATTCGCAAACAAAGACCTGCAGTCATCGTAAGCAATGATGCTGCCAATCATTATCTGAATAGAGTTCAGGTCGTGCCTTTAACGAGCAATGTTGATAAACTGTACCCAAGTGAAGCATATGTGACGTTTCGTGGCGAAAAGACTAAAGCGATGGCAGATCAGATTACAACGGTGAGCAAAAAGCGGCTGGTCAGTTCAGCAGGGTCCATTTCCTACACTGAGATGGAGGGTATCAGTAAGGCCATCTCCACCCAACTCGATCTATAAGGCAGAACATCCGCCCGGAGCAGACGGCATGAAAATCGCGGTTTTTCATAAAAAACCACGGGAGTCCGATCTTTATCAGAACCGCTGCTCAGGCGGGGCGTTCTGTGATAGGACTGTATGAAATTAAGAGATCTGGGATTTGACCAATGGTTTGAAGTGCATTCCACTGAGTTCCGCCAGGAGGGTTGCGGCTTTGCCCGCATATCCGCAGTTGACCGCGGCTCATATCTTATAAAGAACGAATCTATAGAAGTTCCGGGTGAGCTGACAGGGAAGCTTTCTTATCACATTGAAAGTTGCGTCGATCTGCCATGTGTCGGAGATTGGGTGACGGCAAACTATTACAACAATGACACGGCAGCTATCATCCACCGAGTGTTTCCGCGAAAGACGTTCCTGCGACGCAAGACCGCGGGTAAAAACGTCGACTACCAGATGATTGCAGCCAACATAGATACCGCTTATATTGTTCAATCATGCCATTTTGACTTTAATCCACGCCGTTTGGATCGGTACCTCGTAATGGCGGCTGACGGACATGTTGAACCGATTGTCATACTCACAAAAACGGATTTGATCTCCCGTGACGAATTGGATCAGAAGATGGCGATCATCAGCTCCGGCACCAAAGCAAAAGTGATCGCACTTAGCAACATCACCGGTATCGGGTTTGATGAGTTTCAACAGACGCTATCTGCGGGAAAAACATACTGTCTGCTTGGTTCATCGGGTGTCGGGAAGACGACTCTCATCAACCGCCTTATAGGCCGGGAAACCTTTAACACAAAGGCCGTCAGCGATACGGGGGAAGGCACCCATATGACTTCCCGCCGGCAGCTCATTGTTCTCAGCCAAGGCGCGATGCTGATTGATACGCCGGGTATGAGAGAGCTGGGCATAGTCGGTGCCGGCGATGGGGTCAACATGAGTTTCGAAGAATTTGTCGTGCTTTCCGCAAATTGTCGGTATACGAATTGCCGCCATGAACACGAGCCAGGCTGTGCCGTCCGAGCCGCGCTCGAGAATGGTGAATTATCTGAAGATCGCTATTCAAGCTATATCAAGCTCAAAAAGGAGTCGGAGTACCATGAGATGTCATATCTGGATAAACGAAAAAAGGACAAAGCCTTTGGACGATTCATCAAATCGGCAATAAAACAATTGCACCCTCTATAAAATTTTGGGAGATATTCAAATGCTTATCAAATTGTTCGTGGCCGAATATTGACAAGCCATCCAGTAATGCATACGTGTCACAGTATAGACCTCAGAACAAAAATGTAATATCGTAATTGCCCCTTATCGTCATTTTCTGTACGCCCAATGCGTAAAAACAAGTTAGGTCTAAAGCAGAACAACCTTTTGAAATCTTTTTAGAATAATGGCATTCTCTCAGACTACGCGCCAGTGGCTATCCTGTTCACGCCAGGCGGGCCGTTAGTGGGAGCCGACGCTATGAGACCGTTGTATGAGGGTCTGATAGCAGAGTTCGCAAAACCTGGTTCTTCCTTCGAACTGAAACTCCAGTCCATCGAAGGTGACTATGCCTATATCTTGTGGACCGCCGAGACGGCCGACAACAGCTACGATCTGGTGACAGATACGTTCGTCGTTAAGGACGGTAAGATCGTTGCCCAGTCGTTTGCGGCAAAAATTCTGCCAAAACGCTGATTATCGCGGTTCGCCACCAAAGAAGCGCCCCATCTGGCCGGCAAAGCCCGCAGATCGGGAGGCCCTGAAGGAAAAAGGGAGATTGCCCAGACCCCCATAGAAACTTTGTGAATTTAAGAAACATATTGAAGCCCATGGGCTGGATCTTTGAAGGCGATGGATCCATTCGCTTTGGATCTTTTAAATCTGTATTTTAAACTTAAAAAAATCATGAAAAGAATGCTTTCAACGCGGTTGCGTCAGTCCTGGTACAGGCGGAGGTTCATCTATCTCCTAATTCTTCTGCTGTCGTTTATTTCTTTCGCACCGGCTCTGCAAACCTTCACCAAATTAAACTTTTCATCTGATTTGGTTTTTTCTGCAATTTTGGTATGCACTATTTATGTGGGAAGTCGAAAAAAATATCAGGCCGCAGTTGTGTACATCCTCGCCTTTCCCATGTTATTATCGGTTTGGTTTCCCTATTTCGTGAACAGCCCGGCGATTATTATGTTGGGCAGGTTTTGCGGCATTCTGTTTTTTTCTATAGTTGTTTTTCAAATACTAGATTACATTTTTGGTGAAAAAGAAATCAGCGAAAACGTTATCGCCGCTGCTGTTGTCGTGTACTTGCTTATCGGCATAAGCTGGGCACTTTCGTATTCGCTTTTGGAGGTGGTCCAGCCTGGTTCTTTTAACATTCCACCGGATCAGATCCATAACACCCGACTCCTTTTTATTTACTACAGCTTTAGTACGCTCACAACCATGGGTAGCAATACCGTCCAACCTGCTAGCGGTCTGCCGGAGTCTTTCACCATCGTGGAAGCCATTGTCGGACAGCTCTACCTTGTTGTTCTAATAGCTTGGTTGGTGGGAATGCATGTGGTAAGAAAGTCAAAATAGCGATAAGAAGGTGATGGACGATAATGGAAAAGGACTCGATTCGTTTTTGACTTATGCCACAGACTCGTTATAATCAACAATAAACTAAGATGAGAGGAGTCACACATTGTCGAGTATCTCGACCGCCTTTCCGATTTGGCTTGCCGAATGGATGAAATCAAAAATAATTACCCTGTGGGGTGCGGCAGATCTTCGAATTTTTTCCACACCTTTGGACCCGGCAGGAAAAAAATTTCCGTTCGCTATTTCATTTGCGCTTCCTATGCAACCCGGAATAATGCTCAGTATCCTGAAAGGGCCTAACCGAAAATACGCTGATGAGTATGCCGTAGTGAACAACCGTATCAATGCGTTATCAACAACTCTGGCGACTGAAATCAGAGAAAGGGGTTTTCAATCCGAACCGTTGGCCGCATCGGTACGTACAGATATGGCTAATATCAAGGGAGATTTCCCGCACAAGACGGCTGCAACAAGAGCAGGGCTGGGCTGGATAGGGCGTCATTGTCAGCTCATTACACGCCCGTTCGGATCGTGGGTCCGATTGGGAACTGTCTTTACTGATATTGAACTTCCGTGCGGACCGGCAATAGAAAAAAATTTTTGCGGTCACTGTATGAGCTGTGTGGAGGCCTGCCCTGCAAAAGCTTTGAAAGGCCGTAAATGGTATCCGGGATTGCCCCGTGAGGAAATATTGGATGTGCGGACATGTGATGAATGGAAAAAGAAACATTATTTTCAGTATCACAAAGGGCACATTTGCGGAATCTGTTCGGCAGTGTGTCCTTACGGACTGAAAGTTATGAAAAAATTTGGATAGGAGGTGTCAAATGGCCAAGTATCTTATTAAAGTATCCTATATCGGCGAAGGAGTGCCGGGACTTCTTAAAGAGGGGGGCTCCGGACGACTAAAGGCGTCAGAGCGAATTATAGAAGCCTTGGGAGGGAGCATAGAAGCGATGTATTATGCTTTTGGCGAAACCGATGCTTTCATCATTGTTGACTTACCGGACAATGCCGGCGCGGTCACTGCCTCTTTGATGGTCAACGCTAGCGGTCGGGTTAGAGTCACCTACACGCCGCTGTTCACCCCCGAAGAAATTGACCGAGCGGCTGAAAGGGGTAGACAAATACCAGCCGCCTACCGCGCCCCTGGGCAGTAGTGGTCTCCAGCTACAATAAGTCGGCGGGAGTTTGGGGACATTCTATAATCCCCTGACATGTCAATAACAATGGAGGCACAATGAATACAACCATCGAGCTCAGCTTTTATCCGCTCCGAGAACATTATCGCGAACTCATTAAGGATTTCATTCGCAAGTTGAAAGAATATAAAGGTCTGAAGATCACTGTCGGCGCTACCTCGACAGTGATGATTGGTGAGCACACCCAGGTCATAAACTGTATGAAGGAAATGATGGAGTGGAGCCACACAAATCAAGGCAGGTCCGTCTTTGTGGCAAAGATTATTTTAGATTATGACCCATCTTGATGAAGCTTCGGCTTTACTCTTGACAGATGTTTCGTGCAGAATCTTTCCGTAGACGCGGGACGGAAGGCAGGGAACAGATGCCCCCGGTTAAATTCGCTGCGCCTTTGTGAAATACGCTTGGCTGTCATTGGCATGAATTTAACTTGGCAGGCTTGTCTTCTTCGAAGAATTTTATGGGGCCCCGACCGATATGAACAAACCGTAAGGTACCATTCCTAAAATTGCCGGGTTTTCACAATCCTGTTTGATCCTTTGACGTGTTTTTGATACATTGAAGGCGCATTTAATCGGCCTTCCGATGCCATCCGACCGGATGCCCAACAGCCGCTGAATCGGAGACAGAACGCATGCAGGTGCGTACCGAAAATTTCATGCCTTTTATTTCCTGGCTACGCGGATACAGACTGCGTTTCCTGAGGCCCGATTTGCTGGCCGGCCTGACGGTAGCGGTCATGACCATCCCCCAATCCATGGCTTATGCCCTGATTGCCGGTATGCCGGTACAATATGGCTTATATGCTTCTATCGTACCGACGATCGTCGGTTGCTTGTGGGGCAGCTCTGCGCATCTGATCTCTGGCCCCACCACCACTGTCTCGCTCGTGGTATTCAGCGTGTTAAGCGCTTTGGCCGTACCGAACAGTATCAGTTATATTCAACTGGCTTTGTTCCTGTCGCTACTGGTCGGCCTGGTCAAGATGCTCATGGGATTCGCACGTCTGGGGACTTTGTTAAACTTTGTTTCCCATGCCGTATTGATCGGCTACATGGCCGGCGCCGCCGTATTGATCGCCTGCAACCAGCTTTCCGGTCTGCTTGGGCTTCATCAGGGTCATCACAGCGCCATGTTCTATCAGAATATATGGGATATCATCAGCCGCATGCATCAGATCAACTGGATCACACTGATGCTCGGCGTGCTGACCATGGGCGTCATCATCAGCATCCATAAGCTGAAGCCCGCTTTGCCAGGTCCCCTGATTGCCTTGGCGCTCGCGGGGGTGATTGTCTCCCTGTTCCATCTGGAACATCATGGCGTGGCAGTGGTCGGAGATTTTCCGCGCGGTTTGCCGCCATTTCACCTGCCGGGTATGCAAGAGATCAAGCAGACCTTCCGCCTGGCGCCCGGCGCCTTTGCCATCGCGATTCTCGGTCTGGTGGAGGCCGTCTCAATCGCCAAATCCATTGCCGCAGAGAGCCGGCAGCGCCTGAATATCAACCGGGAATTCGTCGGTCAGGGACTGGCCAACGTTTCCGCCTGCCTGTTCAGCGGCTATCCCGGCAGCGGTTCGTTCGTTCGCTCGGCGCTCAATTTCAGCGCGGGCGGCAAAACGCCGCTAAGCGGAATCATTTCCGGTGCGGCGGTTGCCGCGATGGTTCTTCTGGCGGCCCCCCTGGCGGGCAAGCTCCCCATGTCGGCTCTGGCCGGGGTATTGATGGTCGTTTCATATGGAATGATTCGCAAGCGTGATATTGTCCGCACCATTAAAGCCACTCGGGGCGATGCCGCCGTGCTGACGGTTACTTTTCTGTCGACCTTGCTGCTGAACATCGAATTCGCCATATATGTCGGCGTGCTGCTGTCCATCGGTCTGCATCTGGCCACCGTCTCCCACCCACGCATCCGTTCCGTGGTGCCCGATCTGAATACCGGAAAAATGGTCGGATCGGGGGATGGCGAAACGTGCTGCCAAATGGAAATCGTCTTCATCGAGGGATCCATCTTCTTTGGCTCGGCTGATTTCGTAATGGGCGACCTGCAGCGACGCTTGCGCAACCATCCGGGAATGGCCAATCTTCTGATCCGCATGCACAAAGTCAATACGATGGATGCCAGCGGCGTGAACATCCTGGAGATTTTGCTGGAAGAAATTCAACTGCGTGGCGGAGGGCTTTTTCTGGCCGGTGTCAATCACCGCGTTTTCACGGTACTGAAAAATTCCGGACTCCTGAATGAGGTCGGTGTGACACACATTCACACCACCACGGGAGCGGCCATACGCAAAGCCATGCGTGATTATTTCTACCCCGACATATGCGCTGCTTGCCCCGTATCTGTGTTTCGGGAATGCCCGGAGCTTAAACGCGGCAACTGGGAAATCTTCGGCCAAGGCGTTCAGCCTCCCGAACGCTCTCTGGAAGCATACCCTGGCCCGAAGACGATCGATGCTTCGGGAAATACCGCGCCTGCGGCGGACGACCGAAATGAAAAAGGAGACCACGGCACATGACCAGGCTGCTCGTCTATACTGATGGAAAACCGGACGCTCTCCGCGCCCTGCAATTCTCCGCAGAACTCAAAAGGCGGTTGAACGCTGAATTGAGCGTCATTACCGTACGATCCGGCACCCATGCCGCGGAAGAACCGCCGCCCGTCGGCGTCAAGCTGACCGCCGATCAACTTGCAAAACTGCCGAACGGGTTGCAGATTTTACTCCAAGCGGCGTCGGTCTTGGTCGATGAGGCCGTACTGACACCGATCGACACGATCAAGATCCGCGATATTCCTCAGGGGTACATGTTTTTTTGCGACGGTGCGGCCAATGAACGCATTGCCTTTTATGTGTGCTTCGGCCATTTCGTCGAGGCGATCAACAAAGAAGTGGATGAACACGGCTACAGCCTGCTGATCGTCGCGCCACCCCGCCGGGGCAGATTAGGGCATCTGGTGGCCGGCAACACCACCCGCGAACTGGCGCTGGATTTAAACACATCACTTCTGGTGGTGCGCGGCGGCGGACCGGACAGCCGTTTCCTCATCTGCGCGGACGGTTCGCTGTCATCCCGCCGAATTTTTCCGATGCTGAATCAATTGCTCCCCGCCATCCGACAGCCTGTCGACATGCTATACGTGCGCCTGCCGGATGCCGAACCTCAAATTGTCGCAGCGGCCGAAGCATGCCTGAAGGAGGCCGGGCAGTGGTTGTCAGGATGCCGAAAAACCGGCGCGGTCAATGTGCGCGAGAGCCGCAGCCGCGCGGATGCGATTCTCGAAGCCGCCGGTGAAGCCTCCATCATCGTGATGGGCGGCAGCCTGCGCCACGATGTCTACCGCCGCATGCTGGGCAGCCTGCCGATGCGGATTCTCGAGCGCACCCCATCCAGTGTCCTGATCGTCAAACAGCTTCCCGAAGACGATCCCGACTTCATGAAAGCGCCGTTTACCTGCGTGTGATTTTAAATGTCTCCGGACGCGCTTTATATAAAGTACTAAAAGGAGTTGAGATGAACGAGCCCCTCCTGACACGAATCGATCACCTCGTGTACGCGACCACCGACCTCGAAAAGAGCGTCGCCGATCTGGAGGCGCGTCTTGGCGTTCGCCCGGCTCCGGGCGGACAGCACCCGGGGCGCGGCACGCATAACGCTCTGATCGCGCTGTCCGACCGCTCGTACCTCGAGGTTATCGGACCGGACCCGACGCAGGCAAAGACGGCCGATCCGCGTTGGTTTCAGATAGATGGTCTTGAAGCGCCACGCCTTGTGACGTGGGCAGTAAAGGAAGCTGAATTGGACGCGCTCAGGGCGAAGGCCAAGGCTTGCGGCATTTGTCTTGGGCCGGTTGTCTCGGGCACCCGTCAGAGATCGGACGGTTCATGGCTTCGCTGGCGGTTCACGGATCCGGCGACTGTCGTCGCGGACGGCATCGTTCCCTTTTTTATCGACTGGGGAGACAGCCCGCATCCTGCGGCTTCGGCGCCCCCGGGGCCCGTGCTGAAATCGTTGCGCGCAGAGCACCCGGAGCCAACGAAAGTGATGCGTGCGCTCTCTGCGGTCGGCATCAAGCTCCCGGTGGAGTCCGGACCCCGCCCGGCGTTGATCGCGACCTTGCGAACTGAAAGGGGACTTGTGGAGCTAAGATAACCCAAGCAGACTGCCACCTGACATGATGGCTACAGGAGAATCTTTTCAATTGCCGCGTGCAAAACAACATTACCTCCCAGGTTATATTTGGCATACCCCGGTTGAATCGTTTTCGCTCGCAGTTGACATATACTTGGGCCGGTTAAATATTTAGTGAAGATTTAACTGGGCAATAATTCAACGGGATAAATTATCCGCCGTTGCCCTAAAAAAGAATTGCTTTTGAAAAAGGCCTTGTGCAAACCAGGCTTGCATAATTCTCTAAAGATCCTTATTTTGCGCATAGTACGCTGCAAGGTCGAATTAACTTTATAACCTTGCAGGAACGGCTGACACAACGACGCGGCCGAATGTTGAGGAACTGCTTAAGAAATTTGGCGGCGAGATGAAAGGCGAGTTCTGAATGCCGGACGAAAAGGAGGTCACCCAATGTTATTTGTAGCTCACACCAAAATTGCAACGGAGAATCGTGACGCGGTCTATAAACGTTTTCAAGAAATAGGCAACGGTGAAGTTAAGGGAGTCAAACTTCTAGGAACATGGCATTCACTCACCCAGGATGAAAACTGGAGCGTTTTGGAGTCCTCGGACGCAATACAGATTGCCAAATTGTTTCATATTTGGACCGACGTGGCGCTCAACAATCTCACCCCGGTCGTTGACAACGATGATATGCATAAAGTGCTGGCAAATAAGTAGGCGGATCCGAATGTTTTAGCATAACAAGCATGTCATCTAAGGGGTCGCTGCCATAAGCATAGTTTCGCTATCAAGAATTCACCACTCTACCC
>JBAUWG010000097.1:0-2132 GCA_049583675.1 Desulfobacterales bacterium
GAAATTCCCTTATGCCAGATCGTGTGCCCGTCCGGTGTCAGCCATTCCCGAACCGCCAGCAGCAACGCCGAACCGTCGGAGAGTGGAAAATTTTCCAACATTGTCCCGGTGCCGAAAGTGGTTGTTCCCGCCAATTCTGCCCGTTGGTGGTCCTGCAGGGCTCCCGCCACGATTTCCGCGACGCTGGCGGTTCCGCCGTTGACCAGGCACACTATGGGGATATGCCGGGCCGGCCCCCCTTTAAGCAGCTTAACGCGGGCCAAGGCCAAGTCACCCCAGTGGAATAGGGTTCGCTCCGATGAAATATGCTTTATCCGGGGCTAATAGGCTGCGCACCCCACTGAGTAGACATTTCATTGGGCAAGCATTTAGCAGGGCAGGCATAGAGGCTATTTCTTAAGAACTGCATCCTCGACAATTACATTATACTTGTAGCCGTAGCCAAAATCTTTGTCAGCGGCCAGAGTTCCTTCAATGGTGATAATGGCGCCTTTTTCCGCAATATCGGATGATGTAACCACCAGATCATGTGTGTTTTTCGCAGGATCTCCGGTGCCGTCCTGAATATGGATCCAGTTCCTTCCCATAATATTAGGATTTACCTTCACAACCTGTCCCCTTACGGTGACTTTCTGTTTGTTCAGGGAGGCGCTTTTCTCGAAAAGCTCAGCCACCGTGTAACCGTTCTGAGCGGTGGACTTTTCGACTTTTACCTTGGTGAGAGGCACTGCCGGATGGCCGCCTCGGGTTTGTGGGGTTAGACCGTGAGCGGGCATTTCGGATTGGTTTACAGCCGGGGCTTGAGACAATGCCTTGCCGGATTGATCGGTCGGGGTCTTGGATTTGGCTTCGGATGACCCATTACCGCACGCGATCAACCCTGAAATTACAGCCAGGCCGGCGAAACAAACAATTATTTTCTTTAGGTTCATCATACTGGATCTCCTGTTTTTAAATGATTGATCTCCCTGCAACAGGGAAAAAAATTGCTAATCCTTGGTGATTCTGGCCAGCAGCTCTCCTCTTGCAATAACGCCGCCTACCCACAGGCTCGTTTTTCTTTCTATATATTATCCTTGCATATAATTCAATATGGTATTATCGTTCGATAAAACTCGTCTTGCTTTTCTATTGAAAATCAAATAACCTTATTTTCCGTTGGAATGTCAGTTTCCCCAATTTCCACCCTGATCTCCTTACCGGAAATTGCTGATAAAAATTGGAAAAAACTAATTTTTGATACCGGTTTAAATAAAATGGACAAGCCACTTAAATTGCTTCTCGTTGATGACAATGAGGAAATCCTATCCACACTTAAAGATTATTTGATTAATAAAAAGTATGAGGTCTTCTCCGCTTCCGACGGCTTGGAGGGCCTGAAATTGCTTGAAACTGATCAACAAGGCTTTGATCTGGTAATAACAGATCTCGTTATGCCGAACATCAGCGGTGTCGGCCTCATCGCAATAATTAAAAAGAAATTTCCAGGTCTCCCGGTTATTGCCATAACCGGATGGGGGGAGCATCCTGAAGCGCTTGCGACGGAAGTTCAAGCGGATCTGGTATTGGAAAAACCCTTCGAACTTTCTAAACTTGATAAATCGCTAAAGAAATTACTTTCTTTGGAATTGGATAGTTAAAGAATATTTACAATGAATATGATGCCACCACTAATCGGATCAAGCAAAAGTATCGAGAAGATCAGAGGACTTATCGACCGCGTTGCAGACATGGGATTAAATGTATTAATCACCGGGGAAAGCGGTGTGGGCAAAGAGGTTGTTGCCCAGAACCTTTATTATAAATCTCAAAGAAAGAACAAACCTTTCATAAAAGTTAACTGCGCGGCATTGCCGGACGGACTGCTTGAAAGTGAACTCTTTGGATTCGAACGGGGCGCGTTTACCGGCGCTGTTCAAAGTAAACGTGGAAAATTCGAACTGGCTCATCAAGGGGTTATATTTTTAGATGAAATAGGAGATATGCCCCGCTCACTGCAGGCCAAACTTCTTCGCGTCCTGCAAAGTGGTGAGTTTTCCCGGTTGGGTTCTGAAAAAGAAGTTACAGCAGATGCCTGGGTGATCGCTTCTACAAATCAGAATCTTGGCGAAAACGTCAAAAAAGGACTATTT
>JBAUWG010000098.1:0-3190 GCA_049583675.1 Desulfobacterales bacterium
AACGAAAAAAGGAAATTGAGGTGATTTACAACTTCCTTGAATCATTAGATAAATTTAAACCTAAATTGGTGGAGGCGGCGGGAGTCGAACCCGCGTCCGGAAATATTCCGCACAGGCATCTACATACTTATCCTGAACTTTAGCTTTCGCCTTTTGAAGTCTCCTCCAGGCTGGATACTTAAAAGGCTATCCTGTAAGAATTTTTGCGGATCCATTAACAGGATATTTGGATCAGCTATCCTGCTTGTCGACGCCCTTACCGAATTAGCAGGAATGGTCCGGAAGGACGCTAGCCTTTAAGCGGCTAGAGCGTAGTTATAATCATCTGCGATTATATTTAATTTCCCACCATTTTTACAAGCCGGCAGGAGCTTGGTATGCAACCTGAACTTCTTTATCCCCGTCGAAGCCGTTTCGCCCCCATAAATTTAAAAGAACATGATTCCTATATTGAGCATTTTTAATTTTACAAGCGAC
Organism: Desulfobacterales bacterium; assembly: GCA_049583675.1. Classification (GTDB taxonomy): domain Bacteria; phylum Desulfobacterota; class Desulfobacteria; order Desulfobacterales; family UBA11574; genus UBA11574. Next base: position 478 of record JBAUWG010000098.1, read on the forward strand.
CATCGCTCAACTTAGTTGATTGTCGCTAAATTCTAAACATATATCGCCGATTTGTCAAGGATGCACACAAGTTGCTACCTGAATATTGCATTAGAATAACGATATGATTTTACAAAAATACTCTAAAAAACTCTTTAATCAAGCAACGGAACGATTCTCATTAATTTTCGTGCAAGATTCAGTCTTAGGACATTCGAAACGTATATTTTCGGGTTTTTTCCGCTTTGGATACGCCGCCCTCCGGAATAAATGTCCGTTCCATAAATGTGATTTCCCCTCCCCTTTCGATGAAGATGATCGAAGATGAACGTGTGCCGTAAAATTCACTGGTGATAAATAGAGGAGATAAGATCCGCTCCCATTCGAGTCCCACACCGGTATCCGGCAACATGCGGTCCGGCGGATAAGAACCGTCCTTGAGCAATTTAAAAATGTCTTCAGGGTCTATGTCTCCTTTTCCGTTCAGCAGGTTTTCAAGGCCTGTTTTTCCTTTTGTTATTTTGGGCCAGGGCGTATCCAAAAGACGATTGCTGAGACCATGCATGCCGGATGTTAATTTTTGGATGCGGTTTTCGAGGTTTGAATAATAAAAAAGCACAGTCCGGTCCCCGGCAAGAAGATGGTACCCGTTGTATCGGTCTTTATTGGATTGAACCTGTTCGAGATAATCTTCAGGCGATGCATCACCCGCCAAAAAATCTCTAACCAGAAACCCCCTGGAAGGAGCGTTTAAGATATTTAATTCCGGATCCCTGTAGTTGGTGATAGCGGCAATTCTTCCACCCCGGGTAACCCCCAGCCACATGCCATGATGCTTGAGGTCTCTGCCGCCGAGAATTTCCGGTGAATCATCATGAAAGGCAAGCGGCGCCGTCGGGCGGTTATAATATTCGTCACGGTTGGCTGCCAACACCATCCGGTAAACCGGGTGCATGTCATATGATAACAAGATCAGGCACATATTGTCTTCCCTGGTTGTTGGGGCATTTATTCTGTTATAAAAGACGTCCTCAATGGCGGACGTCATAAATTTGAAAGCGCCGGAATTATTATGTCGATTTTTTCTTTACTTGTAAACACGTTATTGTTAAAAGCTATGATAACTTAGCGAGCAAAATTTAAGCATTGCCATATCTGATAACATAACAAGCACACGAAAGATTTCAAGCGTCGTTTGGCTGCAGTCTAATAATTGTGCTTAAAAATGACCGAATGAGCGACATCGAAAGAGCAAAAAAAGGAGGGTTTAATCGATGAATATCAGCAGAAGGTTGGGCACACTGGTGGTATTTGGTGTGCCGGCGATCATCGGCGGAGGTATCGTATATGCGTTAACCGGCCAAAATTATGTGGATGTTTTCGCCTATGAAATTCTCCTAATATTTATAGCGATCGGATTTGCCGGCAAATAAACCATCGGAGATACCAATCATCCGTAAGAAAACAAATACCCATAATGTGTTGTCGGTATGGTACAGGGTGTTATCTGACTGGAGTTATTATGCAAGACAAAACTTCCGGTAATATGATTTTATGGTTTTTCCTGGCGCTTTTTCTTGTCTCAGCTTTTCTCCTCGGCCGTCTTTTATGGCCTTTTATATCGGTTATTATTCTTGCCGCTGTGGTGACCAGCCTTTTCAACCCGGTTTACACCTTTTTTAACCGCAAAATCCGTCCGTCTCTCTCATCCTTTCTGACCTGTACTTTAATATTTTTTATCTTGTTTATTCCAACGGTCTTTTTTGTGGGCATATTGTCAAAGGAAGCTTATGGCCTGTATCTCATGGGTAAAGGGGCGGTCATCAGCGATCAGATCAAACACATCATGGAAACCAGCAAGATCCTTGGAAAAATAAACCATTACCTTTTACCTTTTCACATCCACATTACCGGCGTAGAACTTAATAAAGGAATTTCCGAGCTGGGCAAGATCGTCGGCCTTTTTCTATACCAGCAAGCGAGCTCCATCGCATCCAATGTGCTGAATTTTTTCCTCTATTTCTTTTTTATGCTCTTGATCATCTACTATCTTTTAATGGATGGCGAAAAATTGGTTTCTTTCATTGTCGACCTTTCCCCACTCCCCAGCGAACAGGATAAAAAACTCATTCAAAAATTCAAGGATATGGCAGGGGCCATTCTCATCGGCAACGGCCTGGGTGGGCTGATTCAAGGAATCGCCGGGGGTATTGTTTTTTCGCTTTTCGGGTTTAAATCACCTTTTTTGTGGGGGGTGATTATGGGTCTTCTGGCTTTTGTCCCCATCATCGGCATCGGTGTGGTATTTATCCCAGCGGCACTTTATCTGATATTCACAGGCCGGATGGCATCGGGCATATTTTTCATTATATTTTATCTTGTTCTCTCCGTAGGTGTCGACAACCTGATAAAGCCAAAACTGGTGGGGCATCGCGTTAAAATGCATTCGCTGCTGGTCTTTTTTTCGATCATTGGCGGATTAAAGCTTTTCGGTATCCTCGGCATTATTTATGGGCCTTTAGTTACAACGGCTTTTTTAACATTAACAGATATTTATTACACTAACTATCAAAAGCTGGTTGAACCTGTTAAAAACAAAGACGCCCCCTAACTAGTGTCCATCCATAAATGGTCTTTTTGCCCGATCTCGGCGTTATGCTCAAAAAATAATCCTCGGAATATCAACTATATGCCTGTGGTTATTTTTTTCGCATGCCTTGATCTCGAACAAAAA
>JBAUWG010000099.1:0-5895 GCA_049583675.1 Desulfobacterales bacterium
TTTTTGTTCGAGATCAAGGCATGCGAAAAAAATAACCACAGGCATATAGTTGATATTCCGAGGATTATTTTTTGAGCATAACGCCGAGATCGGGCAAAAAGACCATTTATGGATGGACACTAGTTAGCCATGCATCAATCTGAACGCAAGGCCGGACAGCCGTTTTTTAGGTGTATCGTTTTTTAACGCAATTGTCATGGCTTTTTTTGTGCCGATGAGAATGACCAGACGCTTTCCCCGCGTAATCGCCGTGTATAAAAGGTTTCTCTGGAGAAGGATATAATGTTGCGTCATCAGCGGCAATATAACGGCCGGGTATTCCGAACCCTGCGATTTATGAACCGATATGGCATATGCCAACGATACTTCATCCATTTCCGTAAAATCGTAATTGACCGTCTTTCCATAATAATCCACCGAAAAATTTTCGCCTTTCGGATCCACTGCTCTGATAGATCCGATATCTCCGTTAAACACCTCTTTTTGATAATTGTTTTTAAGGTGCATCACTTTGTCTCCGATTTTAAAAGCGCTGCCGGTTGTTTCAATCACAACCGGATTCGGGTTCAATACCTTTTGCAACACCTGATTGAGATGCGTGGTACCGACAACACCTTTGTGCATCGGCGTCAAAACTTGAATATCTTGCATTGGATCCAAAGAAAAATCCCGTTGAATTGTGTTTATACACAATTCAACGATGGTGGAGACGACCTTGTCCGGATCTTTTTCTTCCAAAAAATAAAATTCGGAAAGCTTGTCTGATTCTTCCAGCGGCCTGAACACAGGGGCCTCGCCATTGCGTATTCTGTGAGCATTCAATACGATCGGGCTCTCATAGGCCTGTCTGAATATTTTTTTCAGATAAAAAACAGGAATACGGGTCGATTTTATCAAGTCGGAGAGTACGTTGCCGGGTCCTATGGAGGGAAGCTGAAAAACATCTCCCACCAACACCAATACCGTGGTCACGGGCAAGGCATTCATCAGATGAAACATCAACAGGGTATCGACCATTGATGCTTCATCGATAATCACGACATCCGCATCCAGGGGATGATCCCGGTTTCTTAAAAACGCGCCGTCCTGGAAATTAATCCCCAGCAATCGATGGATGGTTTTTGCGTCCCTTTGGGTCACCTCGGACAATCGTCTGGCCGCCCGCCCGGTCGGCGCGGCCAGAAGCACCTGTTTCCCGAGTGCTTCGAATATGGCGCTGATGGACCGGATCAATGTTGTTTTACCGGTACCGGGACCGCCGGTGATGATGGTTATCCGATGGGAGAATATTTTTTCAAGCGCATCAATTTGCTCTGTGGATAAGGCGATGGCCAATTTTTTTTGGACTTCTTTTGAAATACGCTCCGAATCGATGGGAGCCGGTATGACCGGAACGGACAGCATCGCTTTCAATCGGTCGGATATCCCGGTTTCCGCTTCATAAAATTCTCTCAGGCAAACAGTGATCTTTTCAGAAAATTCCGGATGATTTTCGATCACCAGTTTTTTTTCGTCAACCAGGGCCTTGACCGTATTTTGGATGAGATCGGCTCCCAGCCCAAAAAAACGGCTGCACTGTTCAAGCAGCTGCTGCTCATAGACAAAGACATGTCCGTCATTGGTGAATTGCTGCATCACATGAATCACACAAGCCCTTATGCGCTTGGGATCATCTCGTGAAACGCCGAGCTTCAAAGCAATCTTATCCGCCAGATAGAAGCCCAGCCCCGGAATGTCGGAGGCCAGGCGAAAAGGATCGTCTTTGATGATGTCCACCGCATTCGTGCCAAAAGATTTGAGCATCTTTGAACAATAAGATGTTTTAACACCGGCTTCCTGCAATAAATCCATCAAGCTTCTTGCCGCATGATTATATTTCCAGGCACTGCATATGGATGCGGCTTTGGCGGCTCCGATGCCGTCAACTTCTACAAGTCTGTCCGGATATCTCTCTATGATATTAAAAACGTCGGATTTAAAATGGTTGATCATTCTGTCGGCCGTCGACGGCCCGATTCCTTTGACAATTCCGGATTTGAGATATTTTTTAATGCCGTCGATGGTTGCAGGCAGTGTCTCTTTGTAGGACTGAATTTTAAATTGCTGTCCATACTTGGGATGGGTTTCCCAAGTTCCTTCAACTTTAAGGAATTGCCCGGCTTTGACAGCCGTCATGGTACCGACAATCGTAACGAGGTTGTTGGTCTTGCTGGTTTTTAATTTTGCGATGGTATAATGATTCTCGGCATTAAAGTATGTGATTCTCTCCAACTCTCCTTCAAGGGTGGTTGTGGGGGAAGGTCCGGTCATGGGTATTACGGGCGGTCCGGAGAAGATGCCGACGGATTGCGGGAGATGATCCAATGAGCGGCTTCCAAAAGATCCCGGACAATAACGTCCGGCCGGATCATTTTTTCTTTTAATTGTTTTTCAGCGGTAGCACCGTTACCGGTTTTGACCAAAATCACGGTGCCGCATCCGGCATTCCGTGCGCACTCGATATCTTTTGCACTGTCCCCGACCATGATCGCCGCCTTAAGATTGATCCGGTGCTTTTGTCCAGCTTTAAGAATCAGCCCGGGATTCGGCTTTCGGCAGTCACATTCATCTTCCGGTATATGGGGGCAAAAAAAAACATCTTCGATCTCACCACCGCTCGATTGAACGGTTTTTCTCATCATGTCATGGATATGCTCAAGTTCTTTTAACGATATCATTTTCCGTTGGATGACCGACTGGTTTGTGATGACCATCACGACAAATCCGTTGACCGTCAGCTTTTTTAATGCTTCCAGGCTGCCTGGGAGAAACTCGAATTCAGACCAGCTTTGGATATAATCCGGAGAATCACGGTTGATAACGCCATCCCGGTCCAAAAAGACAACTTTTTGTTTTTTTTTATGTCCGGTCATCTGTTTTTATAGAAGCTATCTCAAGATTAGGATTTTCGGTCGATATCAAGGCGCGGCCGAGGCTCAAACCGCAGGCATACTCAAGTATGTCGAGGACTTGAGACGAGGGCTCAACGCAGATATCGGACGAAAAGACTTTTTTGAGCTGCTTCTTAATTTTTCGTCGAGCTGTCCTCCGCGACGGCAAATGCATCCTTATACCCTTTTTGGATCATCATGCTTTCAAACCTGTTGGCCTGGGCGAGATTTGAATACCTGCCCACCTTCACCCTGTAAAGGGTATCTCTCCCGTCGTAATAGGAAGTGATGTAGACATTTTGATATGTTCGGGCAAGCTGCTGGCGAAGGTTCTCAGCATTTTTCCGATCCCCGAAAGCCCCGATTTGAACCGTAAAGCTCCCCTGGTACAAATCGGTAACCGCATATGGCGCTTTCTTTGTGCCGGCGGTATGTGTCTCTCCGGGTCCCGGCAGTGCAACGATTTCAACATCCGTTGTGCCGGGTCCGATGATGCCGAGTTCTTTGGCCGCCGAATAAGAAAGGTCGATGACCCGTCCTCTGGCAAAGGGTCCCCGGTCATTGATCCTGACGACGGTTGTTTTATTATTATTCAGATTTCGCACGCTGACATACGTGTCGAAGGGAAGGGTTTTGTGGGCGGCCGTCATGTCGTACATGTTGTAAATTTCACCGTTTGCCGTTCTTTTTCCATGAAAATCCCTCCCGTACCACGATGCCCTGCCATACTGGCTGAAGCCCCCTGCATGAGGCAGCGGTGCGTACCAGGTCCTTCCCATTTTATAGGGTTTGGGATACCCCGGGGGAACAGCAGGTGGCGCCACTGTTGAACATCCATAAAGAAGAAATCCTGAGATACCGCAAAAAACAAGCAATCGATAAACTGTCCGGCAACGTCTTTTAAAAAAATGAAGGGTCATTACTTTTTTTCTAATGCGATTTTTAAGACATCCTGCATCTTTTCCACAGGTTTAAAATCTATCTTTTTTTGAATCTCCTTGGGGATATCATCCAGGTCTTTTTCGTTTAACTTTGGGAGGATGATGGCCTTTATACCCGCGCGATGTGCGGCCAACACTTTTTCCTTTATGCCGCCCACCGGCAGAACCTGACCTCTCAATGTGATCTCACCGGTCATGGCAAGATCCTTTTTAATGGTTCTATTGGTCAGCAACGATGCCAGGGCGGTCAGCATGGTGACACCGGCGGATGGCCCGTCCTTTGGAATCGCACCCGCAGGAACGTGAATATGGATGTCGTGTTTTTCAAAATAATCATCGGGAATGCCGATGGAAACGGCGTTGGATCGAATGAAACTCAATGCCGCAGTCGCGGATTCTTTCATAACATCTCCGAGCTGGCCGGTCAAGGTCAACCCCTTGCTCCCTCTCATAGAGGTGGCTTCTATGAAAAGGAGTTCGCCCCCTGTTGGCGTCCAGGCAAGACCTGTGGCGACCCCCGGGATTGACGTTCTGGATTTTGCTTCATGCGTTAACCGTACCGGCCCCAGATACTTGGAGATATTTTCAACCTTAATGGTCAGGGATTTAATTTTCTTCTCAGCGATACCGGCAGCGATACCGCGACAAATATTTGCAATTTCCCGTTCAAGATTTCTTAAACCGGCCTCACGGGTATACCCGGAAATGATATGCTTGATCGCGCTGTTTGTAAATTTTATTTGACCGGCTTTGAGTCCGTGAGCATCTCGCTGCCGAGGGATAAGGTACCGATTGGCAATTTTTAATTTTTCTTCCATGGTGTATCCGAGAAGCTTCAACACCTCCATCCGGTCCAGCAACGCCGGAGGAATGGTATCCAGTATATTGCCGGTGGTGATAAACATGACCTTCGACAGATCAAAAGGCACATCCAGATAATGATCGGAAAAGGAATAGTTTTGTTCAGGATCGAGAACTTCCAAAAGAGCCGATGAGGGATCTCCTCGAAAATCGCTGCCCACCTTATCGATCTCGTCCAGCATAAACACCGGATTGTTTGACCCCGATCGTCGAATCCCTTGAATAATCCGGCCGGGAAGCGCCCCGACATAAGTGCGCCGGTGCCCCCTTATTTCCGCTTCATCCCTCACGCCGCCCAATGAAATCCGAAAAAATTTTCTCCCCAGGGCATTGGCGATGGAACGGCCGAGGGATGTTTTTCCAGTACCGGGGGGGCCGACAAAGCACAGAATGGGCCCTTTTGACTCCGGTTTTAACTTGCGCACCGCCAGAAATTCCAAAATTCGTTGTTTGGCCTTATCCAGTCCGAAGTGATCTTGGTCCAATATCTTTCTGGCCTTTGCAATGTCCAGGTTATCTTCGGTGCTGTCATGCCAGGGAAGCGCCGTCAGCCAGTCCAGATATGTAGAAGCCACCGTATATTCGGCTGAAGACGGATGCATCCGGGAAAGGCGGTTGAGTTCCCGATCGGCTTCCTTTCGGGCCTCCTCAGGAAGATTCTTTTTTTCGATCTTTGCCTTGTAGTCTTCGACTTCTACCGTCGCTTCATCTTTTTCACCCAGTTCTTCTTTAATCGCTTTGAGCTGTTCACGCAGATAGTATTCCCGCTGTCTTTTATCCATATCCCCTTTAACCTGGGATTGAATTTTATTGCCCAATTCGAGAATTTCCAATTGATAGTTCAACAGCCGAGTCACTTCCTTTAACCGCTTTTTGACATCAAAAATTTCCAGAATCTGCTGTTTTTCCTCAATGCTGGCGTTGATGGTGGATGAAATCATATCGGCCAATATACCAGGATCCTGTATGGATTTGGCCATCACCACGATTTCCTGGGGCAGGCCCGGAGAGAGCTCGGCAACCCTCGAGAACTGTCCGATCATATTGGACATCAACGCTTCAATTTCTTTGTCCCTCGTCTCAATTTCCTTAATGTGTTCGACCCTGGCTTTCAGGTACGGTTTGACTTGCGTGTATTCTTTGATTTTGAATCGCCCCAGCCC
>JBAUWG010000100.1:0-1764 GCA_049583675.1 Desulfobacterales bacterium
ACCATTTTTAAATCATCGTGCCCCAGGTCCACCCCGACCGAAATCGTCTTTCGAAAGGATACCGGATTATAGATAATACCTTTAAGTCGATGGCCAATAGATTTTTGTGACCTTCGGTCGGCGACCGTGTGCTCGGCTTGGCCGTCGTCACGTATCAGATCAAGAAGCCTTTGGGTTGATGATATCTCATCACGTTTTGCCAAAACTATTCTCCGTCTACCTCAGACTTTACAAAAAATGAAATCCAGCCGGGTCTATCAAGATTTTCGGTAAAAATAGATTTAAAAATTACCTGATTTTAAATGATATTTTTAATTATTTAATAAACTGCCTGAAATGTCAAGAAATAACGCTTTTGATCATTGAATCATATTCAGTTGACAAATGAGACCGCATTTGGTATCAAGATTAATATAACATAATGATTTTTTTAATAATACAGTACAAAAAAAATCTTACCGCCATGATTGAGAAACAATCCGGGCAAGGGCGTAAGTGCCATTTTAAATGGAGCGCTTTGGTTTTCACGCGAACTTCTGGTCAAATGCCTATTTGAATCCAGAGGCAACAGCGATGAACCCGATTTAGTAAAATATGCCCGTTGGACAGCAAAATACCTCTACCCAGGGATCAAATTTAAATTAGGACGTTTGACCGATTGATTTCTGCAATCAAATCAGATAAGAAGGTGTTGAAGTCGATAATATAAAGCGGTATTGAATTCTTTATTATTGTCAAATGAGATAATAGTCGATAGGATTAAAGGGATTTGAGTGCCCTGGCCTTGTCTGCCTGCCGGAAGGGTGAATTTTAAAAACAGATCACTGTTGTTTAGTTGTTAGAACCTTCAAAGGACGATAAAAGTGGCGGCAAAGCATTACTAAAAACCTCCCGAAAGGTATTGCGGACGGAAGCGGGCGGCATGGCAATCTGCTTTGATAGAAACTCAAAAATTTTGCCTTTTCCAAGAAAACAAATGATTTAACATGGAACCTACAATTATCGGCGTCAGCAAAAATATTCAGAGAATAAGAGAGCTGATCGAACAGGTTGCCGATACCGGACTGAATACCGTTGTATATGGAGAAACCGGCGTCGGCAAGGAGTTGGTGGTCCAGAATCTTTATCAAAAATCCGATAGAGTCGGCAAACCTTTTGTCAAAGTCAACTGTGCAGCCCTGCCGGACACATTGCTGGAAAGTGAGATGTTCGGTTACGAACAAGGTGCCTTTACCGGAGCCGAGCGTCGCAAGCGAGGCAAATTCGAGCAGGCCAGCGGCGGCCTATTATTTCTGGATGAAATCGGGGATATGTCGCTTCCCCTGCAGTCAAAACTTTTACATGTGCTGCAAGGCGGCGATTTCAGTCCTCTGGGCTCTGAAAAATCCGTTAAAATGGGAGCCTGGGTAATTGCTGCCACCAACCATGAACTTGAAACAGACATGGTAAACGGTGACTTCAGAGAAGACCTGTATTATCGGTTGAGCACCATAAAGATTCATATCGAGCCTCTTCGCAGCCGTCCCGAAGACATCCCGCTTCTCATCGACCATTATGTCAAAACCTATACCGCTCAGTTTGACGGTAAACGGCTTTTGACTCCCAGCCCCAAAGCCATCGAGAAACTATCCGCCTACCATTGGCCCGGCAATGTGCGCGAGCTGCAAAATGTGTTAAAGCGTCTTATGATCCTGGGCAATGGTGAAGACAGCCTGGACGATATGCTCATCGGCCCTCCGGCCAAGCCCCGGGCAGCCGGTTTGC
>JBAUWG010000101.1:0-13923 GCA_049583675.1 Desulfobacterales bacterium
ATGTATACCAGGAAAATGTGCAGCCGCGCGGGCAGCCCCGGGGCTCATGGTTGGGATATCCGGGGCCGCAGTCCGGATAATCGGTATTTTGGGTTTCCCACACAATCATGCCGTTTTTCACATACACATCCCAGGAGCACGATCCCGTGCAGTTCACGCCGTGGGTGGAGCGAACCTTTTTATCATATTGCCACCGCCTGCGGTAGAAGTCCTCCCAGGTTCTCTGCCCGCAACGGATTTCTCCCCAGCCGTCGGCTGTTTTTTCTTCCCGACAACCATGCTTATCACCTTTGGGGCGGAAAAATCGTAGGGTGGATAAAAAGGACCGATCGGCCATCAGTCACCTCCCAAGAAAGATGTTGTGGGTTGCAGCTTGAAACTCGGGCTTTACCGATTGCTATCATAATTTTCACTGGAGATATTTGACTTAAGTCAAATCTATTAAAAAAATTTGAAAAGAGAAAAGAGGAAATAGGAAAGAGGATCAGAAAAACCGCGGATGAACACGGATAGACACAGATATATAGAAGAACATGAAAGTAAGAAGGTAGGAAGGTAAAAAGGTTGGTATGCCTCAGCGCTTCCGACCTTCTGATGTTCTATTTCCCATTTCCTCTTTTCTAATTTCTATTTTTTTTTGAGGTTATTTCAGTGATTTTAAAATGATCCGGCAATCGGCCACGGTGGCGCCTTTCCCCTGTTCATGAATCATCAGCGGATTTATATCCATTTCACTGATTTCCGGATGATTCATGACCATATCGGACAATCGGACCAGCGCTTTTTCAATGGTTTCGAGATCCGCTTTGGGTCTTCCTCTGAACCCTTCAAAAAGCCGGATTCCCTTGATTTCATGAGTCATGCGGCGCGCTTCGTTCCGGCCGATGGGTGCCAGGCGGAAGACGACGTCCGCAAAAACCTCCACATAAATGCCGCCCAGGCCGAACATCAGCAATGGACCGAAGGTCGGATAACGATTCATTCCCAGAATGGTTTCAGTGCCCGGCAGGGCCATTTTCTGAACCAGCACACCGTCAATGACCGCACTCGGGTCATATTTAGCCGCCTGATCGACAATTTGGGTGAAAGCGCTTTTAACCTCTTGTTCATTCTTGAGTCCCACCATCACCCCGCCGGCGTCGGATTTGTGAAGAATCTGCGGTGATACAATCTTCATCACCACAGGAAATGTCATTTCTTTTGCAATTCTGGCGGCTTCGGCTTCGTTTTTGGCGAGCTTCGTCTGCAGCACATGAAACCCGTAGCATTCGAGCAAATCGGTTCCGTCCAGTTCTCCCAAATGTTTTTTTCCTGCTGCGAGACGCGATTGAATAATGGATTCAGCCTTCTGAATGTCGTGTTTAAAATCAAATTGCGGAAGAAAGCGCCGGTTGGTCCACCGGGAGTAGTCATAAAGGGCGCCGAAGGCTTTGGCGGCATCTTCCGGAAAATTAAAAACAGGATATCCGTGTTCCTGCAAGTATTTCACGCCCGGCGAGACATCGACGATGCCCATAAAACAGCACAGGATGGGCTTGTTGGAACTCCTGGCAACCCTTACAACGGCTTCTGCCGTGCCCAGCGCGTTGGTCATGGATTGGGGGGTCAGGATCACCAGCGCGCCGTCGACGTCCTCGTCTTGGATGACGGCGGACAGCGCGTTTTCATAGCGATCATAAGAGGCATCACCGATCACATCCACCGGATTCTGAAGATTCGCGGTTTCGGGCAGATGCTGTTGCAGGGCCTTGATGGTTCCCGTACTGAATTGGGCCAGTTTCAAGCCGGAAGAGACCGTCATGTCGGTGGCCACGATTCCGGGACCGCCGGCATTGGTAACGATGGCCACCCGGTTGCCGCGGGGCATTTTCCGTTTCAATTTGCCCAAGGCGCTTTCCTCTTTGTAGGCAAAGGCGCCGGCGAAGTCGAAAAGTTCATGGATGGATTGTGCGCGAATGATGCCGCTCTGTTTGAATATGGCATCATATACCGCCTCTGATCCGGCCAGCGATCCGGTATGGGATGCGGCTGCCCGCGCCCCGGCCGTTGTCCTGCCGGACTTGATCACCAGGATGGGGGTGCGCCGGTATCCGGAGGTGATGGCCTTGGCGGTTTCAATGAATTCAGAGCCCCGGCGGAGCTCCTCCAGGTAAATCATGATGACCTCGGTGTTGGGGTCCTCGTGCAGGTAGCGCAATAGATCCAGTTCATCCACATCCGCCTTATTGCCGATGGAAATAAACTTGGAAAAACCGAAATCCCGATCCGCCGCAAAATCAAGCACCGCCGTGCACAACGCACCACTTTGGGAAATGAATGAAATTTTTCCCGGCGCCGGCATTCTGGCCGAAAAGCTGGCATTTAATCTTATCTCAGGCAACGGGTTAATCACGCCAAGGCAGTTGGGGCCCACCACACGGATGCCGGCCTGTTTGCAGATGGAAACAATGCGTTTTTCCAGTTCAAGTCCTTCGCCGCCGACTTCGCGAAATCCTGCCGAGACAATGACAATGCTCTTCACGCCCATATCTGCAGCCTCTTCAACGGCTTTAAGGGCCGGGTGCGGGGGCAGAATAATCATGGCGAGATCCACGGGGTCGGGAATCTCTTTTATTGTGGGATAGGCGCGGACGCACAAAATTGATTTTGCGCGCGGATTGACCGGGTAGAGCGTACCTGAATAACCCCCGCGCAAGATATTGGCGAAGATGTCATGGCCGACTTTCCCCGGTGTTGAGGAAGCGCCGATAACGGCTACGGATTTCGGAGAGAAAATGGTATCCAACTCATGCATCGGCAGTTTTCCTTAGAACCTAGTGTCAATAACACGGGTATATAAAATATGAGGAAAGAATTCCAATAGCTTAAAAAAATATCAGACAGGATTTACAGGATCGTCCGGATTGAAGGGCCTGCGGCCGAAAGGCATTTCGATTACCGGCGGCAAAAAAAATTCATTAATCCTGTAGATCCTGGCAAAAAAATAATTTGAGGACCGCATCCATTAAGCACCACCCTGAGGCGTTAAGGAGCCTCCTCTTGCGACAAAGCCCTGGGTCCCCAAACCAGTGGCGGACGAAGTTCCGGCGATTTGAGAAAGGTAGGTTTCCCCGAGTTTCTCGATATGGTCGTTGGTATTGTCAAAGTAATTGAAATGAATCTGTTCTTCATCGATAATCGCTTCAAAAATTTTCACGCTGGTGCTGTCGCCGTTTTCCCTGCACACCAGGAGAAACTGGTTGTAAGCATCGATGGTGTCGTCTTCGAGCTTTGCGTCAAATGAAAATATGGTCTGGATTTTCTGGCCTTTGGCTGATTTTTCGTCGGGCTCCGTGGTGGGTTCTCCGCCCAATTCTTTGATTCGCTCGGCAAACATCTCGGCGTGGCGCATCTCATCGATGGCGATGAGTTTGATTTTTCCGGCCAATTCGCCGAAATCCATATCGTCCAAATTGTAATGCTGGTTCATGTATTGGGTAATGGCTCTCAACTCCATGCTGCGTGCCTTGTTCAGGACATCGATGACGTTTTGTCTCCTTTGTTCTTTGGTTTGTTGTGCCATGAAATACCTCCTTTTGAGCGTAAAATATGCGTTATTTCAAGATTTCAAAGAGATTTACAGACTACAAATTCGTTGGGTATGATCGTTCGCAGGCATCTAAAAGATCGTTTTTCGACAAGTTTGACAATCTAAAATATTTAATAGCACATTTTGTTTGCAAATCGCAAATATTTTGCGCTTAAATATTTGATGGACACGGATGTTTTCCAAACAGCCGCTACATGGATAATCTTTTTTTAAACCGCATGAACTCGCGGCAAGGGATCGTAAAGAAAGAACAGGAAGCTATCTTTGAAATATCTATGGATTCACTGCATTATTTTAAATTCTTTTAAAAGGATGGACGGTGTTGTTTTAAGGCCCATTGGTGATTATTATTTTTCAGACTTGAGTTTCCCGCTGCTTCTTGGGGCGATGTGTAGGCCCCGTTTGTGGGATTGCGGAAATAGGATTTTTAGCCTTTCGTTTAATAAATCCGGTGCCGCTGGAAGGGGACCGGAGTTTCATAAAATCGTTGCACGATGTTATTTCAGGAGGTCAAAATGATAACGGCAGAAGAAGTTTTGAAAGAAAAAAATAGGGAGATGGTTTGTATTTCTTCTGACAGGACAATTCGTGAGGCCTTGAAGCTGATGAACGAGCAGAATATCGGGGCGGTACTCGTCAAAAAAGAAGGTGAAATCGTTGGGATATGGACGGAAAGAGACCTGCTGCACAACATGAACCTGCCGGAATTCGATCCGGATACGAGTCTTATCGGCGACTATATGGCCAGCCCGCTGTACACCGCTCCTCACACCGCGTCGATTCTCAAGATCAATGAAATGTTTTTGGGATTGTTCATCCGTCATATCCTCGTCGAAAAAGACGGCGAATATATTGGCCTTCTGTCCATCGGGGATGTTCTAAGGGCCAGCCTGGTCGCTCAAGATCAGCACATAAAAGAGCTGCATGCCATCGGCGACTGGGAATATTATGAAAACTGGGGGTGGCCCCGTAAAAAGAAATAAGTGTGTGTCCGTCGGCATGACGTCAGTGGCCATTTCACTACTTGACAATCCATGATTCGATTGTTTAAGATAATTTAACAGGTGCCCCCTGTTTGATCGAAATCCCTGAATTTGGGTCAAAAATTCAATCATCAATCAACAATCATCAATTACGAAGTGGTGTCCACTATTGAACTGATACCCAGCGCTTGGCGGAGGACACATGCATCCTGTTACCATTGCCGGAACGTTATCTCCCTGGACACCGGCTGTTTTTAGCCTGGTCATTTACGGACTGATGATTCTCATCCTGGTGGCCGTTCTTTTTTTCATGGCCTCATGGCTTGGGGAAAAGAAAACAAATCCCGACAAATTAAGACCTTATGAAAGTGGGATCATTCCTACGGGGACCGCCCGCCTTCACTACCCCATTCCTTTTTTTCTCGTTGCTGTCTTTTTTCTCATCTTTGACGTGGAGGGAGCCTTTATTTTTTCCTGGGGCATCTCCTGGAACGGCCTCGGTTGGTCGGGATGGCTGGAAATCTCGTTTTTCATCATGACGCTGCTGATAGGCCTTGTATACATCTGGCGAAAGGGAGGGCTTGATTGGGGACCGACGCGAACAAAGGAATAAACCGACTCGAAAAACACCTGAATCCGATTATCAACTGGGCGCGGTCACTGAGTCTGTGGCCGATGTTTTTCGGGCTGTCCTGCTGTTTTGTCGAAGAGGCGGCGGTGTTCACCCCCCGTTACGATATCGCCCGTTTTGGCGCCGAAGTGCTGCGGCCTTCACCCCGGCAGGCCGATCTGTTGATTGTCTCAGGGACCGTGTTCAAAAAGATCGCTCCGGTGGTTCTGAGGCTTTACGAACAGATGCCGGAACCCAAATGGGTCATTTCCATGGGATCCTGCTCCAACACCGGCGGTATGTATGACGTCTACAGCGTGGTGCAGGGTGTCAACCAGATTTTGCCGGTGGATGTTTACATCCCGGGCTGCCCCCCACGGCCCGAAGCCATTCTCCAGGGACTTGTCCTTTTACAAAAGAAAATCCTCTCGGAGCGGCCTACCCGCCCCATCCTGCATTTAACCGGCGGGACACAGGGGTCTCAGGTACCGGTCCTCGTGGATGGAAAGACCAAATCCCGGGACCCGAGGGGCCCGGGAATGGAGGGGACCGCGATTCGCGGAACATCATCGACACCGCCGATGTTTTTTGAAAGCCGCACCGATCTCATGTGGACACCGCCGCCGGCCCGGATTGAAATCAGCGAAAAAGACAAGAACCTGGCTGAAATTTTAAAGGAGCGATTCGGAGACGTCGTCGATCAGGTTCCAAAAACCTCGGATATGCCGACGTTTAACGTCAAGGAGAGCGGACTGAAAAAGATACTTCGTTTTCTCAAGACCGAGGCAACGCCCCGGTTTCGGCGTCTGGAGGATTTGACGGCCATCGATGAATCCGAGCGCAGACCGGGACAAAGCTATCCGGATTACTCGATGGTTTACAGCCTGCTTTCATTTGAACCGGCCGGCCGGCTGCGTTTGAAAGTGCCCCTGTGGGGTGATGATCCCGTCACCCAAAGCATTACTGATATCTGGCCGTCAGCCACGTGGTATGAACGGGAAGTTTTTGACATGTTCGGTATCCGTTTTGACGGGCATGAAAACCTTCGGCGGATTCTCATGCCCCACGATTGGGAGGGTCACCCGCTTCGGAAAACACACCCCGGAAGGGCTACGGAAATGGCTCCCTATACCCGGGATGACGCGGTAAAACACCAGCCGCTGGACGGCGGTGTCTATGTAAAAAGATCGGACTTGGAAGAAGAACTGGTGCTCAATATCGGACCTCACCACGTGAGCACACATGGATTGATCCGCTTTATCGTTGCCTTAAGGGGCGAAGAAATCGTTGATATGGACATGGATATCGGGTATCACCACCGGGCCGCCGAGAAGATCGGTGAACGCCAAACCTGGCACCAATTCATTCCTTACACGGATCGTGTCGACTACCTGGCCGGCGCAGCCAACAACCTTCCCTATGTCATGGCCGTAGAGGCCCTGGCCGGGATCAAGGTGCCGGACCGGGCCCAATACATCCGTGTAATGCTGAGCGAACTTTTCCGATTGAGTAATCATCTCGTCTATTTCGGGACATTCGCTCATGATATGGGCGCGATGACGCCGACCTTCTATACCTTCCGGGAACGGGAAATGATTCTCGACATCGTCGAACTGATCACCGGCGGCCGGCTGCATCCTTCCTGGTTTCGTCTGGGCGGTGTTGCCGCCGATCTCCCCGAGGGGTGGAAATCGGCCGTGGATGCGTTTGTCGACATTTTTCCTTCCCGGCTCAAAGAGTACGAAGCACTCATTACCAAAAATGCCATTTTCAGGGCCAGGACCCGGGGCGTCGGCCGGATTTCACTGGATGATGCCATGGATTGGGGGATCAGCGGCCCCAATTTGCGTGCCTGCGGCCTGGCTTGGGATCTGCGGAAAAAGTTTCCTTATTCCGGATACGAATCCTTTGACTTCGATATCCCCACGGCTTCAGACGGCGATTGTTACGCCCGCTATCTGATTCGGGTCGAAGAGATGCGCCAAAGTCTGAATATCATTAAACAGGCTGCGGAAAATATGCCGCCGGGACGATATGTTGCCGATGATTACCGCTTCGTGATTCCCAAAAGAAAAGACATGCTCCAGGATATCGAAAGTTTGATTCATCATTTTGTCAATGTGACCCGGGGTCCCAAAATCCCCAAGGGGGAAGCGTATGCATCCTGTGAGATTCCACGCGGAGAGCAGGGATACTACGTGGTCAGCGACGGTCTGGGATATGCTTATCGCATGCGGATACGGGCGCCCGGCTTTGCCAATGTGCAGGCGCTGCCCCTGATGGCGCTGGGGTGGTCCATATCCGATTTGATTGCCATCATTGGTTCCGTTGATTTTATTTTACCGGATATCGATCGTTAATCCGAAATTTTTAAAGAAAGGATCTTTTTAAATGCTGCCCGAAGCATTGAACGTATCGCTTCAAGAGAAGATATCATCTGCCGAGCATCCCCGGGAGCTGGTGGTGGACGTCATGCTTGAACTTCAGGATCATTACGGCTACTTGAGTGACGAAGCCCTGGAAGCGGCGGCGATTTTACTGGGCTTGACACCCCTTGAAGTGGAAGAACTCGCCACCTTTTATACCTTTATCTATCGCGAACCCGTGGGAAAATATGTCATCCATGTGTGCGACAGCGTTGTATGCTGGATGGACGGATGCGAATCCGTTCAAGACCATCTCTGCGGGAAACTCGGGATCAAAATGGGCGAAACCACGCCGGACAAGATGTTCACGCTGTTGCCCGTATGCTGCATCGGTTATTGCGACCGGTCACCGGCCATACTCATCAATCGCAAAGTCTACGGTCCACTGACACTCGAAAAACTCGATAACATTTTGGAAAAATTGATAAAAGAGGCCGGTTAAATGTATCCTCAAGTCCTTTTTAAAAATCGCAAGCCGGACCGGATCGCGTCATTGGAAGAATACCGGGCGAGCGGCGGTTATGAGGCAATGGCCAATGTCTTGAAGAACTTTTCATACAAGGACGTCCGGAAGATGATGCTGGATGCAAATCTCCTCGGCCGGGGCGGCGCCGCGTTTCCTGCGGGACGAAAAGTGATGACCGTGGCCGATGATGCGCCTTATCCGAGATATCTCGTGTGCAACGCCGATGAAATGGAACCCGGGACGTTCAAGGACCGTGTGCTGATCCATGCGGATCCGCACATGCTCATCGAGGGGATGATCATCGAAGGATATTCGGCAGGGGCCGAAAAGGGGATTATCTTTATCCGGCCCGAATATGAGAGTGCCGCACGGATACTTGACCGGGAGATCGAGAAAGCCAAGGCAGCGGGTTACCTGGGAAACAATATTTTAGACAGCGGCTATGCATTTGACATCGTGGTGCATCGAAGCGGGGGCCGCTATATCTGCGGGGAGGTGACGGCGCAGCTCAATGCCCTTCAAGGCAAACGGCCGAACCCCAAACAACCTCCCCCGTATGCCACGGAAAAAGGGCTTTGGGGCCAACCCACCGTAATACAAAATGTGGAGACCCTGGTCTGTATTCCGCATATCATCCGAAACGGCGCCGAGTGGTTCCGGAACCTGGCCCTGACCGAAACGGGTGCCGGGACCAAAATTTTCTGTGTCAGTGGCAAGGTCAACCGGCCGGGATGCTATGAACTTCCCATGGGCATCCGCTTGAGCGACATCATCGAAACACATGCCGGCGGCATGCGGGATGGGGCGCAATTCAAGGCCTGCCTGCCCGGTGGGGCTTCCACGGCGTTTTTGACCGCGGAATTCTATGACATCGAAATGGATTTTGAAACCATGAAAAAAGCCGGGCACCGGTTGGGTACCGGTGCGATCATGGTGTTTGATCACCAGACCTGTCTGGTTGAAGCCACCTTGAATCTGACCGAGTTTTTCGCCCGGGAATCCTGCGGCTGGTGTACGCCCTGCCGGGAAGGCTTCCCGTACCTTCGCGATCTGCTCTGGCGCATCGAACACGGCCAGGGGCAGGCGGAATATGTTCCGATCATCAAGCAGATGTGCCGGCATCTGTGGAATGCCTACTGCGCTTTTGCTCCCGGCGGGGTCGCTCCCATAGAGAGCCTTTTGACCTATTTTAAAGATGAAGTGGACGCGCACATTCGGGAGAAGAAATGTCCGTTTAAGTAGTATATTGAAAAGAGGAAAGAGAAAAGAGGGAAGAGATTGGCCTGCGGCCGTTGGAGGACCGGGAACTCTGTTCCCTTGAGGTTGGAGGTTATAGGCGGAACGAAAGGCAAGAACTATGGAAGACGGAGTCCGCAAAAAGGTTTTTGCCTCAAACCTCAAGCGAAGCGCTCCTCCAACCTAACGCAACCGTAAGCGATTTGAGCGAAGCGCTCATCAACCCGAACGCCAGCAGGGGCGTTTTAAATCGACAATAGTCAATGAGCTAAAGGGCTTTCATGCCGAAACTGATTATCGACGAACAGGAAATCGAGGTTCCCGAAGGGACCAAGGTGATCGAGGCGGCCGAAAAGCTGGGCATCATGATTCCGCGATTCTGCTATCACCCGGCCCTGGGCTCTGTGGGCGCCTGCCGGGTCTGTGCAGTAAAATTCTTGCAGGGTCCTTTCAAAGGCCTGCAGATGAGCTGCATGGTCGATGCCAAGGACGGTATGGTGGTATCGACCACGGATGAAGAGGCCGTCGATTTTCGCAGGTATGTGATCGAATGGCTGATGCTGAACCATCCCCATGATTGTCCGGTGTGCGACGAAGGCGGTCATTGTCTGCTCCAGGATCTGACCATTGCCGGCGGGCATGGGATCAGGCGGTATCAGGGGAAAAAACGCACCTATCAGGACCAGAATCTGGGGCCGTTGATCCAGCATGAAATGAACCGTTGTATCCAGTGCTACCGGTGCTCGCGGTTCTATCAGGAATTTGCCGGTTATCGCGATCTGGGCGTCATGCAAATCGGCAGCCGTGTCTATTTCGGCCGGCAAAAAGCCGGCATGCTTCTTAGTCCGTTTGCCGGAAATCTTACGGATATCTGCCCCACCGGTGTTTACACGGACAAGCCGTCACGCTTCATCGGCCGGCGATGGGACTATGAGCGCAGCCCGTCCGTCTGCATCAACTGCTCTCTGGGGTGTCATACTGTGGTCAGCGCGCGTTATCGTCAAATCGTGAGGCAGGAAGCAAGATTCAGCGAAGCAGTCAACGGTTATTTTATCTGCGATCGCGGGCGGTACGGCTTTTATTATTCCGGGCAGGATGAACGCCCGCGGCATCCGAAGATCCATGGAAAAGGGGCTTCCTGGAAAACTGCCATGAAGACGGTTTCCGACGAACTGGCACGCGTCAGCGCCGAATTCGGGCCTGGGGCGGTTGCCTGCGCAGGTGCTTCACGGAGCAGCTTGGAAACGCTGGCGGCCATAAAGCGCCTTTGCCGGACAAAGCGTTGGCAAGGGCCTGTATATGGAATGGATCCCGGCATCCAGGCGAAGGTCAAAACCGCTGCATCCGCACTCGATCCCGATCTGGCGGTTTCTTTGCGTGGTCTGGAAATGGCCGATTATATACTGGTTGTAGGCGCAGATCCCGTCAATGAAGCGCCTATGCTGGCCATGGCCATGCGCCAGGCCCAAAGAAATGGGGCCAAAATCGCCCTTGTGGATCCCCGGCCCGTAGATTTGCCCTTTGATTTTGTCCACCTTCCAATGGCCCCCGATGCCATGGGCCTTTGCCTGGCATTTTTAATGAAAACCCTGGCCGGACGTGATGCGCATGGAACGCCCAAATCCGAGGCCCCTAAAAGTTCTGGCGGCGACGTACCCGAAGATCGTACGGCCTTATGGTATCCGGATCAGACGGCGGTTTTGGGAAAAGACCTTTTACACAGTTTGCGACCCGTGATTGTTTGCGGTACGGACATTGTGCCCGAATTCGTCCCGGGCCTGGCCGCCGATCTGGCCCGGCAACTAAAATCCATGAAAAAGACGGCCGGCCTGTTTTACCTGTTTCCCGCGGCCAATACATTTGGTGCCGCACTGCTCTCGGACACCGAAATGACTTTCGAGAAAGTCCTCGCCCAGATCGAAGCCCAAGCGATCCGGGCGCTGGTGCTGGTGGAAAGCGATCCTTTTTTTATTTTTCCGGATCGAATCCGATTGGAAAAGGCCCTCGAGCAGCTCGATGTACTCATTGTGATGGATTATCTGGATTCGGGCATCGCACAGGCGGCCGATGTTTTTTTGCCTACCGCGACCCTGTACGAAGCCGGTGGCTTCTTCATCAATCAGGAGGGAAGGGCGCAAAAAGTGCCCGCTGCTTTTCGAGGAGGCCGCCCCATCGTCCAGACCCGCGGCGGAAGCCATCCGTCCCGGTCCTTTAGAAGAGATATCCCCGGCCATGATTTCAGGCCCGCCTGGCAGGCGCTGGCGGAACTCGGCCGGGGAACAACCGAATCTTTAGATAAAGAAACCCACATTGAACTGATGCAATGGCTGGTCGACGCCCATCCAATGTTTTCGGATGTTCTGTCCAGAGACACGTTTCCGGATGCCGGCATCCGGATCAGTGCCGAACAGGGCACCGGAGCCCGTGTTGAAGGAGATCTGCTCGATGCCCCCCAACCGGATATTCCATCAGACGGCGACCTGGAATTGATCACCGTGGACTGGACCTTCGGTACCGAAGAACTGTCTGTTCATTCTCCGTATCTGCGGCAGGCGGAAAAGGAGCCCTGCATGTTTCTGTCGAAAAATGATGCGTCCCGACTGGGAATTTTCAGCGGCGACCGGGTGGCCCTTCAAACGGATGCCGGGAGCATCGAAGTTCGTGCGGTTCTGGCCGGAAATATGGCTCCTGGAATTCTCGTGCTGCCCCGGCATCACCGACTCGATTGGCAGCATCTGAAGGCGCTGAAGACCAGGCTTAACAAAAACCAAATTCTCAAAACCAATGAGGGCTCGTGATGTTGATCTGGGTTGGGGGATTCATTCTTTTAGTGGTCAAGCTGGGCGTGGTGATGGGACTTTTGCTTTTTATCGCCGCCTATCTGGTGTGGGTGGAACGGAAGTTCCTGGCGCGGCTGCAGGTGCGTTACGGTCCGAACCGGGCCGGTAAGTTCGGCCTGCTCCAGCCCGTTGCCGATATCCTCAAGATGATCACCAAGGAGGATACGGTTCCGGAAGCAGCGGATCGGGCGATCTTTCTCATCGCGCCTGCGGTGGTCGCCGTTACGGCGCTTCTCATGTTTGCCGTGGTTCCTTTTGGATCCTCCATGAAGATGTGGGGCCGGGAAATACCGCCGGTGATATCGGATCTCAATGTAGGGCTCTTGTACGTTTTCGCCTTATCCTCTCTGGGTGTCTACGGGGTTGCCCTGGGGGGCTGGGCGTCCAACTCAAAATTTGCCCTTTTGGGCGGCATCCGAGGCGCTGCCCAGATGATCAGTTATGAGCTCTCTTTGGGACTGTCCCTGGTTCCCATCGTTATGCTCGCTCGTTCTTTCAGTCTGGTGGATATCGTGCAGGCCCAGGCAAAATATCCCTTTATTCTGGCTCAGCCGGTTTCCTTTATCATCTTTTTCATCAGCTCTATGGCAGAGAGCAAACGGATTCCATTCGATCTTCCCGAGGCGGAGAACGAGCTGGGTGCCGGTTTTCACACGGAATACAGCGGCATGCGTTTTGGGCTTTTTTTCTTGGGCGAATATGTTCATATACAGGTTTTAGGAGCACTGGTGGCGGTCTTTTTTCTGGGCGGGTGGCGCGGTCCATGGCTGCCGGGTCCGGTGTGGCTGCTTTTGAAAATCATGGTGGTGGCCCTGGTCATGATCTGGATACGTGGCACCCTGCCGCGTCTGCGGTACGATCAACTGATGGCACTGGGTTGGAAATTACTGGTTCCGGCGTCATTGATCAATATTTTGATTACGGGGGCGGTTGTTTTGATTTAACGAGGTTGGAAAGAGGCGAGGCCTTCGGCCGCTGGAGGTTGGAGGACCGGGAACTTCGTTCCCTTGAGGTTGGAGGCGGGAAAGTCAGAAGATGGATGACGGAAGATCAGAAGATCAGAAGATAAGAAGGTGAGAAGGTAAGTCCGCCACACAAATCGGCGGATAAAAAGGTGAGAAAGTGGGATGCTCTGACGTTTTTGCCTCAGGCCTCAAGCGCAGCGCTCCTCAAACCTAACGCCGCCGTAGGCGATAGCCGGAGGACGTAAAGGTAGTTTTATGGTAGAAAACAACGATCAGAATGATATTGAAAGGGATTCGGGCAAAAGGGCTGCGTCGGATGTTTGGGAGGGTTTAAAAGCATTGGCAGACGGATTTGCGACGACTTTCAAGCATCTTTTTCGAAAGCCTTTTACCCAGGAATACCCGGAATACAAACGACCGTTGCCTGAGCGATCCCGGGCCCGAATCATTCTGACCCGTGACCCGGACGGCGGGGAACGGTGTGTCGCCTGCTACCTGTGTTCGGCGGTTTGTCCGGTGAGCTGCATCTCCATGCAATCGGAAGCGCAAAACGACGGCAGACGGTATGCCGCCTGGTTTCGAATCAACTTCGGCCGGTGCATTTATTGCGGTTTATGCGAAGAGGCATGTCCGACGTCGGCCATCCAATTGACGCCTGATTTTGAAAACTGCAACAGAGAGATTTTATCGCTGGTGTATGAAAAAGAAGATTTGCTCGTGGACCACGGGGGCAAAGACAGGCAATACAATTTCTATAAACATGCCGGGGTTGTCACCCAGGTGGGGGACAAGGGCACCCATGCCCGGG
>JBAUWG010000102.1:0-7843 GCA_049583675.1 Desulfobacterales bacterium
TGTCGAATTCTGTCTTTCTTATTACATTCCATCTCATTAATATATAAAGATATATTATTTTTTTTCTTATATCTGATTTTTTGGTACAAGTATTGCTTTTCTGGTTCAAAGGTGGAGAAACTCTCGTTTCGCGCTTTCAATTTATAGTGGACCCTAAACCATTGAAAGGCACAAAAATGGAAAATCCGTCCGATCAGCTCAGGAATAAAGCACCGGAGAAACAGAAGATCGGTGAAATTCTCGTCAAATCCGGTCTTATCAATACATCTCAACTCAAACAGGTTTTGAGAAGACAGACCCAAGTCGGCGGCCATCTGGGATCGATTTTGATAGAAATGGGATTTATTACTATCGACGACCTCATTCATTGTCTCGGTAAAAAGCTCGGGGTTCCCGGCGTAAATCTTTTTGAGCAGGACATCAAACCCGAGTTGCTCAGCCTATTGCCTGTCGATAAAATGAAGGCCATGAAAATTTTGCCCATTTCGCTGAATGCGACGACGGTGACGGTAGCAATGGCAAACCCGCAAGATTTCATGGCGGTCAGCGAAATTGAATTTGTTCTTGGGAAAAAAATCCACCCTATGGTGGTCCCTTCTTTTATGATCGATGCGGCTTTAAATTGTTTGCCTTTGAAGCCTGGACAAACTTTGAAAGCTGACGCGATATCCAAGACATGTCAAACAGAAATTGCAAAGACAAAAGAAGTGCTGGATTTGGAGTCATTACTCGAAAAATTGATGCATTATGACGCCAGTGATATCCTTTTAACGC
The DNA here is from genome assembly GCA_049583675.1 of Desulfobacterales bacterium. Lineage (GTDB taxonomy): Bacteria > Desulfobacterota > Desulfobacteria > Desulfobacterales > UBA11574 > UBA11574. The sequence continues at coordinate 775 of JBAUWG010000102.1, forward strand.
CGGGTGCGCCGCCGTCCGTCCGGGTGGATAATGTGCTGAAACGTATTGCCCTGCCGACCTTATTACCGATGAATTGTGAAACATATGCCAGAGAGATTATTCCATACTCGGACTGGGACGAATTCTTGCGAAAAAATGAATATGATGTGGCTGTTTCATTTAAAAATATCGGCCGCTTCCGGGTCAATATCTATAGACAGAGAAATTCTATTTCAATTGCCATGCGACCGATCAAGGATGGCATTCCCGGTTTTAAAGCATTGAATCTGCCGGAGTGGTTAAAGGATTTTGCGTTTAAACCGCAAGGTTTGATTTTAGTCTCAGGTCCTGCCGGTCATGGAAAAACCACGACTCTCAACGCGCTGATTGATGTGATCAATAAACACCAACAACGAAACATCATCACCCTTGAAGATCCCATTGAAGTCATGCACAAACACCGTAAGAGCAACATCAATCAAAGAGAGGTGGGTACGGATACGGAATCTTTTGCCTCGGGGCTGAGAACGGTTTTTCGACAATCACCTGATGTTATCGTCGTCGGGGAAATGAGGGATAAAGAAACATTTGAAATTGGATTGCAGGCCGCCGATACCGGCCATCTGGTTATGAGTTCCGTTCATGCCAGCAATACAACGTCTATTTTTGACAGGGTCATCAATATGTTCGAGCCCCATATGCAACCCCTTATCCGAACAAAGCTAGCAGACTGTTTACAGCTCGTTTTATCGCAGCGATTAATCCCTTTAAAAAACGGTGGAGGCAGGATACTTGCCATTGAAAAACTGATAAATTCTTATCGCATTAAAAAATTTATCAAAGATTCCTCGACGAATCGAATTCGATCCCAGATGCAGGCCGGTACCGGAGAGTTTGAATCCATCGATATGGCCATCGCAAAACTTTACAACAAGGGCATTATAGCATTCAATGACGGGTTGATGTATGTTGAAGATGAACAATACTACCGGGAATTAACCAGCGTTGAAAAATAAAACGAATTAGATGTCCGGCAAACGATTTTTCATATCCGGCAGGAAATATTTTTTAATGCAAGGGGGTTGCGGAACATATCATTGTTCTTCTTTTGCTTTCTTTCTTTTATCTAATTGCTTTAAGTATGATTTTTCAACCTGCTTATTATATTGCTCGACTTCCGCGTCAAATTCTTTTTTTCTTTGTTGGTAATCTTCTATTTTCTCATTAAAATCTGATACGGTTTGATTGTATTTTCTGGCAGCCGTCCTGGATCTCAATTTATTCTTTTCTTCTTGAAATTGTTTTTTTTCATCCATCAGGGTCTTGTATTCTTCGTTCAATGCCTCCTTTTTACGGTCCAATTGTTTTCTTACCTCGGAAAAATCGTATGCGTCCGGTTTCGTATCCGCCTGTTTCTCTTCTATTGACGTCTCCGGCATATTTGCTTTTTTCTCGTCTTTTTGACCGTCAACCCCGTTGCTTTGAATCTCATTATATTCGTTGATATCGGTTCGTTGATTTTCGGGTACAGCCGTTAGATCATCGGTGTAATGAACGTTGCCGTCCTTATCGATATATTTGTAATATTCGGCTGAAGCTGATATTGAAAATAACAACAGCGCTAAAGACATAAACCATCTTCCGAAACGTATCACGATACTCTTTCTCCTATTTTTGATATCCTTGCGTTTCGCCCGCAATAATGAAGGCTTTGGATTTACTAATATCGCGCTAATTTTACTGCCAATTTGGCTAAAGGTCAATCTTTTATTGTACATCACCATCGGCCCTAAACCGGGAAAGCCTCATTTTAAACACATTTTAGTGAGTAATTGTTATAACTTAATTGACACGCATCATTCGTTTTTATATGATTGCACAGGCTTTTTGCCCCTTAATTTTCACCAATATCCATAACCTTGATCAGCCCGGAAAATTTAAATATCGAGAGGTTCCGCGGTCACCGTCCAACGTTCAAGGTTGTCAAAAATCTTGGGATGGTGACGACGCTAAACCGTGAACCTTGACCTTTTAACCTTTCAAACAAAAGGATGGTGCCGATGTGAAACGAAAATATTTTATCGGTGTTATGCTGGCCTTGCTTATTTTTCCGCTCTTTCCCTCTAAAAGCCATGCTTTGGTAGAATGGGACATACAAAAAGTATTGAAGTTGGATACGCAGCCTCTCGATGTAGCCGTTCCCAATAGCGGGAATTCGATTTTCATTCTTTCCAAATCGGGAAAGATTCTAATCTATTCCTTCGACGGCCAGCTTAAGGGCGAAATCGATGCCGGAAATCATGTTGATCAAATTATGGCCGGCCCCAGCGATGAATGGCTCTTCTTGACCAGCCGCGAAAATAAAACGGTAAAAATCCTTCATGTTGATTTTATGCAACACATCGACATCTCAGGATCGCCGTTCCTCGGGCCGGAAAATGCTCCGATAGTGATGGTCGTTTTCAGTGATTTCCAGTGACCGTACTGCGCGAGGATTGCTCCTCTACTCAAGCAGGTGCTTGAGAAAAATGCCGGAAAAGTAAAACTGGTCTTTAAAAACTTCCCCTTACGAATGCATCAATATGCGATGAAAGCCGCTATCGCGGCTATGGCTGCCGGCAAACAGGGAAAATTTTGGGAATTTCACGATCGGCTTTTTCTTGAATACAATAAATTAAACGATCAAAAGATCAGAGACATCGCCAAGAGTCTTGGTCTCAATATGACTGATTTTGAAACGCAAATGAAAAGTCCGAAGATCCTGGGCCAAATACAAAAGGACATTGTAGACGGTCGCCAGGCTGCTGTCACGGGGACTCCCACGGTATTCATCAATGGGCGGCGGGTAAGGAATTGGAGCCAAAACGAATTGCAGATGTTAATCAACAAGGCGTTGAATAAAATTCATCAATAACAAAAATCATTCGTGTTCAGGGGTTGCGCTTCCCCTGAACACGTGCCAAAAATTTATTCAACGGGACTTTCAATTTTAGTCCATGGATGAACACTTTGTTCCGCCTGGGTAATCAGAACCGTTGATGTGCTTTTTTCGGTGTGCAAGACAAGGAGCGAACCGTAAACCACGGGGGGTAGAGAAACATCCTCGTTGCTTGAACCACCAAGCTTTTCCTCTTCCTGATAATATATACTGTATGATTGGCCGATCTTTATACCGTCTTGATCACCCCTGTTGATAAATGCAACGGTATGATCCCCTATGTTATCTTCTCGCTCCTCGGATCCGACGATTTCCCCCCTCACTCCCATTTTGCTTTGGACAATGGCAATTTTTGGGGACCGCTTTTTATATGGCATTAAATGATCATTCACAGCAATAGACCGGTAAGAGTGAACGACTCTGGCCACAGCAAATCGGGGGAATTTCTCTTCGATCTCGACAACTCCCGTAAGATAATGCTGGGTTCCGATAAGCGCCTTGGTTTTTGGGTCCACAATGGACGGTAACGCTCTATATACCGTATACCGTGTACCCGGGACAAGCGAATGATCAGCTTCCGGGCGAATATAAACCGTATCGCCGACGCTGATTAAATCTTTATCACCTTTTACTTTGAAAATTGTTCCATCAGGAGTTATCGCGTGCCTTGTTATAAACCCGATGCTGTTAATGGGCGAATAATAATAATAGAGTGTCTCTTTTGGGGATTCTATTTGGGGTTGTTTCTCCATAGCCTTTTTTTGAGCAAATGTTTTAACACCCTTTAATTGAAATAGTCGAATGCGCTCACCCGGGTAAATCCAGTGCGGATTGGCGATTTGACGATTCTCGCTCCATAATTCAGGCCATAACCACGGGTTGTCGGAAAATCGGGAGGAGAGATCCCAGAGGGTATCTCCTTTATGAACGGTATAATAAAAACCGGCTTCGTGCTCCACGGTTTCCGTGGTTTCCTGCCCGAAAAGATTAATCGGAAAAATGATCATTGCAGCAAGGATGCACAAGGCCGTCATCACCTGGGATTTTCTCTTGCAAACCATCAGCCACTCCATATTTTAAATATTATTGTTAATTAAACATAATTATTATAACCCGAAAGCGGTAAAGTTGTCAAGTTTTTCGATCTATCTCAACATCAAGGCCTTCAGCAAAAAAACCCCCATGCCGACACAGCATGAGGGTTTTTGAAAAATCATGGGTCATGGGGATTGGGTTACATCATTCCGCCCATTCCGCCCATTCCGCCCATTCCACCGCCCATTCCTGGAGCGCCTCCGGGCATTGCATCGGATTTTTCTTCAGGTTTTTCCGCGACCATTGCTTGCGTGGTCAGCATCAATGAGGCTACGCTTGCCGCATTTTGCAGCGCAAAACGAACGACTTTGGTGGGATCGATGACCCCTGCTTCCATAAGATCTTCATATTTATTGGTTTCGGCATTAAAACCATAGGGACCTTCATGATGTTTAACTTTATCGATAACGACGGATCCTTCAAAGCCGGCGTTGTTGGCAATTTGCCGTAAAGGCTCTTCCATCGCACGTTTTACAACCTGTACTCCCAGTTTCTGATCGGCCTTGATTTTAATTTTATCCAGTGCATCGATGCAGCGAACCAGTGCCACACCGCCTCCGGGTACGATACCTTCTTCAACAGCCGCCCGGGTAGCGTTCAATGCATCTTCAACACGAGCCTTTTTCTCCTTCATTTCCGTCTCGGTGGCAGCGCCCACGTTGATGACCGCCACACCGCCGATGAGTTTGGCCAAACGCTCCTGGAGTTTTTCGCGATCGTAATCCGATGTGGTTTCATCAATTTGAGCGCGAATCTGCTTGACCCGGCCTTCCAGTGCGGAACGGGAACCACCGCCATCGACAATCGTGGTATTGTCTTTGTCGATATTGATGCGTTTTGCTTTACCCAGATCTGCAATGGTCAGGTTTTCGAGCTTGATGCCGAGATCTTCCGATACCACTTGGCCGCCGGTAAGGATGGCGATATCTTCGAGCATGGCTTTCCGCCTGTCTCCAAAACCAGGCGCCTTGGCAGCTGCGACCTGAAGCGTCCCTCTCAGTTTGTTGACAACCAGTGTGGCAAGAGCCTCGCCTTCAACGTCCTCGGCAATAATCATCAGGGGTTTCCCCATCTTTGCGATTTGCTCGAGAATGGGAAGCAGATCTTTCATATTGCTGATTTTCTTTTCATTAATAAGAATAAAGGGATCTTCCAAAGAGGCAACCATTTTATCCGGATCCGTCACAAAATATGGGGAGAGGTAGCCGCGATCGAACTGCATGCCTTCCACGACCTCAAGAGAAGTCTCCATCGCTTTGGCTTCTTCAACGGTAATGACACCTTCTTTACCGACCTTGTTCATGGCTTCGGCGATAATGTTGCCGATGGTTTCATCGTTATTGGCGGAAATGGTTCCAACTTGGGCAATTTCACGCTGATCCTTTGTGGGTTTGCTGATTTTTTGCAGTTCCTTAACCACAACCTCAACCGCCTTGTCGATGCCTCGCTTGATAGCCATGGGATTGTTGCCTGCTGCAACAAGTTTCTGCCCCTCTTCGTAAATTGCCCGCGCGAGCACTGTCGCCGTAGTTGTGCCGTCACCCGCCATATCACTGGTCTTGCTGGCAACTTCTTTTACCATTTGAGCGCCCATATTTTCAAACTTGTCTTCAAGTTCGATTTCCTTGGCGACGGTTACACCGTCTTTTGTGATCGTCGGAGATCCCCAGGATTTTTCAATAACCACGTTTCTGCCTTTAGGGCCGAGTGTAACAACCACTGAATTCGCAAGCGCTTTAACCCCATTAAGCATGGCCTCACGGGCTTTCATATCGTATTTTATTTCTTTCGCCATCTTGGTCTATCCTCCATTTTCCATTTTGTTTATTCGATTACGCAAAGAACGTCGTCTTCACGCATGATCAGATATTCTTCACCTTCAATTTTTACCTCTTGACCACCATATTTACCGAACAGGATACGATCCCCTTTCTTCACCTCAAGTGGAATCCTTTTGCCGTCATCACCAACCTTTCCTGTACCGACGGAAATCACTTTTCCCTCCGCAGGTTTTTCTTTGGCCGTGTCCGGGATAATGATTCCTCCCTTGGTTTTGGTCTCTTCCGCCACGCGTTTCACCAAAATTCGATCATTTAACGGTCTGAGTTTCATTTTTCACATTCTCCTTTTTTAATTTTTGCAAATTATTCAAAATATAATCCTCAACACGCTGGCACACCAAGAATTATATTTTAAGGTTTAATCGGAAGGTTTATTTGACTTTTTGGGTTTTTTGACTGAATTATCTGAGCTTTGGCTTTCGGTTTGTTTTCCTTTAGCTGAAGACGTCGCCTGACTCCCTGATTTACCTGCATAATCTGTTATGTACCAACCGCTCCCCTTGAGGTGAAAGCTACTGTGGGAAATAAGTTTTTGAAGTTTTCCAGAGCAGTGCTTGCATCTGGTCAACGGCTTATCAGAAAATTTCTGAAGCGCTTCATCGATTCTGCCGCATTTTGAACATTCATATTCATATATGGGCATCTTTAAAAACCTCCTGTCGGAATAACATACGACCTGAACGGAAAGAATATATGCATTATCCGTCCGATCCGTAAAATCTCACCTAATATAGGCAATGATTCTTCATTGTCAAGGCAAAACCGGCATTTTTTTAATTAAAATCTTCTCAAATCATCAATGGGTTTGCACCATTTTTCATAGAATTTCAAAACAGCCTCCATACCGAAGACATTAACCGATTTGAGTATGGTATGAGTCGTGGTATGGACATGCGTCTCTTCCGCCATTATTTCTTCATGAGACGCCTCAAAGTTACGAAGAAACTTACTGAATCTTAAAATATGAATCAGTTCGTGAGCAACGATATAGAGCGCAAATGGAAAAAGCACAATATGCGGTGAGTTGTTTATGACAGCGAGTATGGTATGATCTTGAAGACATATTTTATAAAAATCATATGTGGCTGAACCCAGGGATGAATTTTTCGGCCGGCCTTTATAACGGATCACTTGCGCAAAAGGACCGTGGACAATCTCTTCCGGGGAAAGATCAGCCAGCGTATTGATATCATAAGCGCATGCCGCAGTCCATTGG
>JBAUWG010000103.1:0-2791 GCA_049583675.1 Desulfobacterales bacterium
GGTCAACAGCGTCCGGCTCAAGGTTTCATTTACGCTTTTGTTAATGACGATTTCCAGAGGGTTCTTTTGGTATTTTCTTAAGTTTTCACGAATTCTGTCAAAAACAATAATGGTATCGTTGAGAGAATATCCGATGATGGTGAGGAGCGCGGCGATGACCGGAAGTGTAAAGTCCTTGTTGAATATGGAAAACAGACCGACGGTAATCGTGACGTCGTGGATCAGCGCGACGATGGCTCCCATGGCGTATTTCAAATCCATCACCCAGAAAAGGACAAGGGTGACCACCAGTGCCGCCACGATCAGAATAGGAACGCTGACATCAAAAATAGACAGCAGGTATACCGCTCCCATGAGCACCCCGGCCATGACGCCGCTTAAAACCCATTTGAATTCAAAACGGCCGGATATATAGATGGCGATAAAAAGCAGCGCATAAAACATGGCAAACAAGGCCTTACTCCGCAAATCCTTACCGACCTTAGGACCGACGATCTCAACTCGGCGTATGGTTGTATTAACACCGGTCGAAGTTTTTAAAGCATTTTGCAACTTGGCGGAATAGCCTTCTGATGTAACACCCGATCTGTCGATGTGAATAAGATATTCATCTTCACTTTTTTCGCCGAATCTTTGGACCGATGATTTTTCAAGATTTATGGTTGAAAGACCGGATTTGATTTGGTTTATGCTTACGGGTTTGTCGAATTTCACTTGTATCAAAGTCCCGCCGGCAAAATCGATGCCGTATTTGGGTCCTTTGTGTATGACTAGAGAAGCGATGCTGATCAGGATCATCGACAGGGAAACAGAAAAAGCGATGAGTCTTTTACCGACAAAATCAATATTGATATCTGGTTTAATAAATTGCATTAATAAAGGTCTCCCAACTAAATGCTTAAACTTTTAACTTTTCGTTTGACCAGGTAATAGTCAAATATGATCCGGGTCAGAATCAGACCTGTAAACAGACTGGAGATGACCCCGAGGCTGAGTGTTACGGCGAATCCTTTGACAGGTCCGGTGCCGAACTGGAAAAGGACAAGCGCTGCGATGAGCGTTGTGACGTTGGCGTCGAGAATGGTCAGTGTCGCCCTGTCATAGCCGGCATCCACGGCCGCACGCGGTGTTTTACCGATATGCATCTCTTCCCTGATCCGTTCAAAGATGAGAACATTGGTATCCACCGCCATGCCGATGGTGAGAATGATTCCGGCAATGCCCGGAAGCGTCAAGGTTGCCTGGAATCCGGCCAGACCTGCGGCAATCAGAAGAATGTTGAGTAGCAGCGCAAAGTCCGCAATAAGCCCGGATCCCTTGTAATAGACCACCATGAACAGGACAACCAGGATGCCGCCCACAATCATGGACATAAGTCCTTTTCGAATGGAATCGGATCCCAAAGAAGGGCCGACGGTTCTTTCCTCAAGAATATTTACCGGCGCTGGCAGCGCCCCGGCGCGGAGCGCAATGGCAAGATCTCGCGCTTCTTCCGTGGTAAAATGCCCGGTGATGCGGGCTTTGCCGCCGGTGATTTTTTCCTGGATAACCGGGGCGGAATACACCTTGTTGTCCAACACGATGGCCAGTCGTTTTTTGACGTTTTCTCCGGTGATTCTTGCAAAGTCTCTGCCGCCTTTTTTGTCGAAATCAATGGAGACATAGGGCTCGTTATATTGAGAATCGATTTGAACCCGCGCATCGGTCAGCTGTGCGCCGGTTAAAAGAGTCCTTTTTTTCAGCAGGTAAGGCGTCCTATAAATTCGGTGAGTGGCTGGATCCTCTTTGACGCCATAAAGAATTTCACTTCCCGGAGGAACATTTCCTTTTAGGGCGGCATCGAGGTCATGGGTGTCATCAACGAGTTTGAATTCCAAGAGAGCGGTCTTGCCGATCAGTGCGATGGCCCTCTTGGTGTCCTTTATGCCGGGAAGTTGGATGAGAATCTGATTTTCACCTTGGAGACGGATATCGGGTTCGCTGACTCCGAACTGATCGATTCGATTTCTGATGGTTTCAAGCGCCTGATCGGTTGCCAGTTTTTTGATTTGTTCGGTCTCTTTAACCGGAAGATCCATATGCAGGGTCAGGACGTCTCCCTCGGTGTTTCTCGAGAGGATGTGCAAGTTTCTAAATTCCTTGTCGAGCAACTTATCGAATTGATCAATATTTTTTTGTCCTTTCAGTTTAATCTCCAGCTGGTTTCCCTGCACGCGATTCAAAGAGATAAAACGAATGTGCTCTTCTTTTATAGCGCTTCGCATTTCCTGATTGATGCGTTCAATGGTGCCTTCCACCGCTTTTTCCGTATCCACTTCGAGGGTCAGGTGCATACCGCCTTGAAGATCAAGGCCCAGATTTATTTTTTTATGTGGCCAAAAGGACGGTTTTATCGTGGGAAGAACATAAATAATGGCAACAACAATCACCCCAAAAACTCCCAGTGCTCGCCAAGAAAGATTAGTCAATGATCCTTTCCTTTCAATCCATCAGACATGAGACGTTTGCAAAACACCTCTTTTTGCCCGATTTCTGCGTCAGTCTCAAATTTTAATCCTCGAAATACTCAATGTATTCATGTGGTTAAAATTATCGCCTTTCCCTCCGGGGCGTAGGCCCTACTGGCCGGAGGCTTGAACTCGAACAAAAATAACAGCAGTGGCAATGACCGCAAAAGCTCCCAGTGCTCGCCAAGAAAGATTAGTCAATGATCCTTTCCTTTCAATCCATCAATGTTGTTTTCCTTAACTCAAACAGCATTCTGTAAAACTTGCAGATAACCGATTATTAC
>JBAUWG010000104.1:0-2023 GCA_049583675.1 Desulfobacterales bacterium
GCCTTATACCGCCCGAATCTTATAATCGAACATTTCAAACGCTTAACCAAGCGCTTTATGATCAAACCGCTAAATTTGTTCAGGATTACAAAGTGCTGGCAGAGTCTAAAATCAAAGATGCTTACAAGGTAATGGTCGAGGCACACATTTCCGTCGCCGACTTGACAAAATACTTGTTGGGCGCCGGTATTATGACCGAAGGAAAATCTTTGCCAAAAATTCTCATTTTAGTATCAGAGCAGAACCTCGAGGACACCTCGCCAAAATACTGGTGGGGACGTCAACCAATAGTTTCGAATACATTTTCGGACATTGCCCTTGCAAAAACAATGAAAAGCAAAGGTTTTCCGGTAATTGATGCCCGCCATATCGCTCAGACGGCGAGCATTGATAAAAAATACGACAAACCTGATCTCGACAAGAATGAGGCCATTGACATCGGTCGCGCTTTAAGGGCGGATGTCGTCATATTCGGCAAAGCGGTTGTGGAACGAACACAGAATGTCATGGAACAAAACATCAGATCTTTCAAAGGGATTGTGTCTGTGCAGGCCATTCGAACGGACACCGGCGAAGAAATCGCCGCAACCTCGCAAAGCGCGGTTACGGCCAATGCCAATGAGGCTGTCGGCGCCGGGAATGCGCTTTCCGCGGCTGGATCGCTTGCCGCTGAAACACTGTCCGGCCGGATCCTTACTGCCTGGCAGAAAGAAGAAGAGCAGGCCAATGTTATAGAGATCGTCGTGGAAGGAACGGACAATCTGACAAATTTTGAAAAGTTCATCCGTATTATTAAGGAAATACCCAGTGTAAACAATCTTCAAATAAAAGAACTTAAGGCAAAGGAGACCATTGTCGACCTTGAATTCAAGGGAACCGCCAAAAAACTCGCGGATACTTTGATGTTGAGATCCTATGGATCGGTGGGTATCAACATATTCGAGGTTTCAAAGAATCACCTGAAAATTGAACTTCTTTCGGGTTCATCATAGAGCAGACAATAGATCATTGAGTATCAACATACCCAATATATTAACCGTCATCCGGATCTTGCTGACGCCGCTTTTTGTTATTTTTCTGTTAAAAAATCTGTTCCATCCTGCACTTATCGTGTTCACCGCCGCGGCCATCAGCGACGGACTGGACGGCCTTCTTGCCAGGTACTTTAATCAATACAGTGTATTGGGCGCCTACCTTGATCCCATTGCCGACAAGCTTCTATTGGCATCTGCTTTTATAAGCCTGGCGGTTCTTAAAATTATTCCCGCATGGCTGACCGTCATTGTGCTCAGCCGTGATATTCTGATTATCACCGGTATTGCTGTTTTTGCGCTTGGAGACATCCATATCGAAATAAATCCGAGCCTGGTGAGCAAATGGACCACAGTTGCGCAGCTTTTGACGATTTTTTTAGTCCTTCTCAATCCCCACGTTGAAGGCATTTACCAGACCAAAATGTTGCTGTTCTGGATTACGGCCGGCCTTACCATCTCCTCAGGCCTCCATTATATATATATTGGTCTGAACATTCTGCAGAACTCTTACGGAAAGAACCCTGAAAATTAACGGCAAATGCAGAACGCTTGCGCTGATACGGAATTCGCTTGGAGATAATTTGATAAAGGGCTTTTCTTTTCAAATAAAATGATTAATATATAGATTTGGTTATGATTTGAATGATATCATGCACAGGAGGATGCCATGTGGGAATATACTAAAACAGTCAAAGATCATTTTCTTAATCCGCGTAATGTGGGCGTGATTGAGGATGCCGACGGCGTCGGAGAAGTCGGATCCCTGGCATGCGGAGATGCTCTGACGCTCTATTTTAAGCTGGATGATCATAAACGGATCAAGGATGTAAAGTTTCAAACCTTTGGCTGCGCCAGCGCCATTGCTTCTTCATCGGCACTGACCGAAATGATAAAAGGCCTTACGTTGGAAGAAGCCGAAAAAGTCACCAATGAAGATATTGCGGAATTCTTGGGCGGCCTGCCGAAGCAGAAAATGCATTGCTCGGTAA
>JBAUWG010000105.1:0-1649 GCA_049583675.1 Desulfobacterales bacterium
ATATTGACCAAACGGCTGGCAAAATCAAATGTCCAGAGAGCTGAAGAGATTACATCCGGAATGTCAGGCGACCTATCTCAAATGTCAGCTGGGGAATTGCTGCAAGCACTCGACTTATCTCAGAAAACCGGTATTTTGATATTAACTCTTCCAAACGGCTCGGCCCAATTGCTATTAGACCGCGGCAATCTGATACGGGCGGACTATGGCAATAAGGTCGGAAAAGACGCAGTTTTTGAAATTCTGAAAGAAAGGAAAGGTCGATTTAAATTTAGTTCCAATTTGCCCGAAACTCAATTGGATGCCCCTAAGATAGGTTCTCTAATGGAAATCCTTCTGGACGCTGCGAGAATGATCGATGAAGAGGCTTGCGTTGACGAGCACGGTTCATCACATGGCGCCGCGCATGTTTAAAACCTAAAAGATCCCAATTTTCACAACCTTTAAAGTGAACATTAAATTTTACCCGCCCCTCATAGCGTCGGGGTTAATATCCCTGCCCGGTCAAATGACCGGGTCGTCTTTAAAGATCGCTTTGCGCTTCATTCCACGAACGATGTGTGATGCAGGCCAGGAGAGAAGCACCTAAGCCGATTCTACGCAGATATCTTGGCATCTAACAGATACAGATGAAAAAAAAGCAGAGCGAAAAATACGCCCTGCTTTGAATTAATTAAGGTAGGATTTATTCAATCAAATCAATTTTCAAGCATATTTTATTAGATATCATCCCAGGCCATGGTTCCCAAATCCCTTTCGCAAAGATCATCACCATCAATGTCAGCCGCTAGACTGCAATTTAAATTATCAATGGCAGCTATTTTTTACTTTTGTTTCCAAACTGCCGGTTTTAGAAAGGAAGATGCCGACCGGCTTAGTGTAAAAGACTCATCTTTGAAATCTATAGTTCCGCCGGAAACTTTTGGGTCGCCTGAATTCCAGGAATAGTTGAGACCAAGGCCATAATTTATTTCGCCAAAAATTTTTGCATCGCTTACAAAACCACTTGTTGAGATTTTAGAATCTGCCCAGGTAAGGCTCTCTCTCGCATTAATTTCAGATACTGCTGTTTCAATAGCTTTTTTTCTGGCATTTACTTCTAAATCAACGTACCGCGGCACGGCAACAGCAGCCAATACGCCTAAAATAACCAAGACAGCGATAATCTCAATCAGCGTGAAACCCGTATCCGTTAGCAGCAACTTTTGTCTGAGCATAGATTTAAATAAATAATGAACGCGGCAATGCCTGAAATAGAATAAATATAGTATAAAAGTATTTTTAACTCGATTCCCCTCTTTTCCAAAAGAGAAGCCTCTCCGCCTCCTTTTTAAGGCGACTTGATTTTTAGTGGAGTCTTTTCCTTTTCATCCGAGGCTCCCCCCTTGGCATAGCCATTCATTGGCATAACCGGGCAAAATCACCATGGCGATGTGCAAAAATCATGCAGAATCGGGTCATTAATAGCGATCTTGAAATATCAGTAGGTTATGGCTTGATAAGAATAATTATTAATTATATTTATGGCTTAAAAGCCATAATCCCTAGGAAATAAATTTCACAGCTGTCGGAATCGGCGGCCGGCATCGAGCGGAATACGCAAAAACACATTGTGAATGTAAAATAACGATATAACCGTCGCGAAACAC
>JBAUWG010000106.1:0-7321 GCA_049583675.1 Desulfobacterales bacterium
CATCTATCGATTAAAAATGCTTTAGTTTTGAAATTAGTATGGTAGTGCTTTTGGGTTGTCAAGCAAAAAAATAACCTGCGCTAAACGGGACAAAACTATTGACAAATTATTACCATCCGTAATAAAAAGATTGGCCTGAGTGTATATTGTGTGTTAAGAAAATATGTTAATTATTTTATACTTATAACTTTTTTCAACAGGAGGTTCTCATGGCGGATTGTTATATTAACATCTTTTTGGATGATGACAAATTCAAGAAGATTGAAGATGCAGGTTTGGCCGATAAGGTTACCGAAATAGATGGCAAAAAGGCCATTCAGGTAGGGATGACCGCAAAAGATAAAAAGAAGCTTGCAAAGGGATTTAAAGATTTAGCCTTTGATGATTCAAATGAGTGCCGCCTTCCGGAAGGCGGCGAGGACACTTTGTTTAATATCATCCTGGAGATGAAAAGTATCGATGTTATGAAATTCGCAATTACAAAGCTTTATAATCCGCTTAAAGGTCGAGATGTTTTTGGAAGAGGTACCGGGATGCGATAATGGCGCGATAGAATGAATCTTATATTCGAGACCCTTGAAAGCATTCGATTTTGTGACCTCAATCTGAATCCTATCACAAATCCGGCCAAAGCGAATGTCTTTCAAGGGTCTGATACGGATCGCATTGTCAATCCTTACTTGCATTGCCTGTTGTAAAATTGATCCTAACCCGTATCACTCACTTTCTTAAAAATTCCGCAAGCGTTTATTTTATTATTTCCGAGAATTGAATACTTTTCACTTGACATAACCCCTCACCTTCTTTAATTTTTTTATTTATGAGTATTTTACTGCACCCGTTTTTTCAAAAAAGATGACGTCATTTAAATAAAAAGGGGGATGTTATGATCTCAGGATGCTTCACAGCAATTATTACGCCGTTTAAAAACGATGCCGTCGACTATGCAGGTTTAATCAGATTATCAGATTTCCAGATCAAAAATGGAATTTCAGGAATACTGGCTGTGGGGACTACGGGTGAAAGCCCTGTATTGACCTGGGATGAACATAATCGTGTCATTGAAACCGTTGCAGAGAGAACAAAGGATAAATGCCTTTGTATTGCAGGTGCCGGAAGCAATAACACCAAAGAGTCTCTGGAAGGCACAAAACATGCGGTGGCAGCAGGTGCGGATGCGGTTCTTCTCGTGGATCCTTACTACAACGGACCCAGTTCTCTTGAGATCCGCAAAGAATATGTCGCCCCGGTGGCCGAAGCGGCTCCGGGTATCGAGATTATTCCCTATGTCATCCCGGGCAGAACCGGTGCGCAGTTGTTGCCCGAAGATCTGGCGCTTTTAAATGAAGCCTATGATAATGTGAATACGGTCAAAGAAGCCACGGGCAATCTTGAAAATATGCGAAAAACAAGAAAATGCTGCGGACCGGATTTCACCATCATGTCCGGTGATGACGGCATGACCTTCGAAATGATGACGGACCCAACGATAAAAGCCTCGGGGGTCATATCCGTGGCAACGAATGTAGCGCCCAGAGCCATTTCTCAAATGGTTCGCCTGCTGCAAGACGGCGATCAGACCGGGGCTAAAAAATTACTTGAGGCCCTTAAACCCCTCTTTGACCTGGTAACGGTTAAAACCATGGAGAAAACGCCTTTCGGAGAGGCGGTGTGCCGAGCCAGAAACCCGTTGGCCTATAAAACATTGATGTCGATTCTGGGGATGCCTTCCGGCGGGTGCCGGCAGCCTCTTGGGAAAATGACACGAAACGGGCTGGAAACGGTTCTTCACACCGCGCGGAAAATGCAGGCGGATCATCCTGAGATATTTGAACCGGTTGCCGATTTCTTCAATGTTGACATCGAGGGTCGCTTAAACGATCCTTCCTTACTGGAGGGGCTTTATTACCCCACCTATTGATAACTGAATCTTGTATGAGAATAAATGAGGCGCTTTAGGCTGCCGGATTGAAGAGGGCTCAAGCAAACGGGTTGAGTCGGCTTATCCCGTTACAGAAAGGAAAGCGAAGCCGGCAGCTGAAAGCAAAGACCAAATCATATCCTATTTTTTCAACTTAAAGGCCTGCTCTTTAAATAGAACATCTTTGAGCCATGATAATCCGAATTTTAGCAGTGCTACGTCGTCTGTTTTGATCTTTTCAACAATATCCGCATCAATATCGTAACGATTCAGAAATGAGCTTTCAAAAACAAAAGATCTAAAGGTGTCGATATTGTAGCTGACTAAAAAAAACATCTTTTTGCTTTCTTCGATGAGTTTGAGATTGGGCGGAAATGTTCTTTTTCTTACAACAAGATCGGTCCATTGGGCATTAATCTCATCATGGATGTCTACGCCCTGATCTTTTCGCCATTCACGGACGGTCCATTCTTTTTCTTCTTCAAACCCCAGGCAGTGCGGTTCATGGACAAAGAAATAAAAGCCTTCATCATGTGACTCTTTTTTGTGACTGAGTGAAGCAACCCCCAATGGATAATACCGGCAGGTCGTGGGACGGTCTGAATAGATGATACAACCGTCATCTTTAACAAAAGGACACGACTGCAAATCGTCATCCAACAACTTTAAGGTCACCAGAGGCAAATCCGTTTTTTCCAAAAGCCGGGGAACGGTGTAAACGGCAAGAAATTCTTCCGAAGATATCTGCAATCGTTTTTTGAGCCTGATAATGTCATAGGGTGTCAGTATGATATTGATTCCTCTACAACACTTGGTAAAACATTTTACACGTTTATGGCATTCAAATTTGAATTTGCTTTCTAATTTTAATCTTACAGGCTCTATGACAGCCATACAATCATTGGAGTTCATATTGTTTATTCCTTTTCCACAATTTAGATTTAGACCTTTATTAACCGATGCGCCGAACGATGTCAACCAATGAAGATAAGATCGTATCCGTCTAAAATCCTCTGGAGTACAACTTAAATCTTGATTTCAACACACAAAGTGCTATAGCCTTTTATTCTCATGGTTTTATTGTCATTCTTTTTCACTGCATCGGGAAACCTGTGGATGAACCGATTTGTTCCGGAAATATAGTTGGCCGTTGATTTTTGAAACCATTTTTTCTTGAGAGATGACCTGATTTGGATCCGTGGAACCTAACGGCATAGATAGGAGGAAACATGAAACTGACCATTACTAAAGCTGATCGATTAAAAGCCAAACCTGATGATTCCAAACTCAGCTTCGGCACCCTGTTTACCGATTACATGTTTAACATGGATTACAATCCTCAAAACGGGTGGCACAATCCTCGCATCGAGCCTTATGCATCCATTGATATGGATCCGGCCACCATGGTGCTTCATTACGGCCAGGGTGTTTTCGAAGGACTCAAAGCATACAGAACTGCTACAGGCGCAGTACAGCTCTTTCGACCCCAAGATAATTTTAAGCGGATGAATAATTCTTCACGTCTATTATGTATACCGGAGATCGACGAAAATTTTGCCCTGCATGCTCTCAAAGATCTGTTGACCATTGAAAAAGACTGGGTGCCGAGCGCTCCGGGCACTTCGCTTTACATAAGGCCGACCATCATTGCCACAGATCCCTTTCTGGGTGTTCGCGCATCGCATACTTACCGATTTTTTATCATTCTCTCTCCAGTGGGCGCTTATTATCCCGAAGGCTTTAATCCGGTCAAGATCTGGGTCACCCGCCATCATGTTCGGGCTGTCCGCGGCGGCGTCGGTGAAGCAAAGACACCTGGAAATTATGCCGCAAGCCTTTATGCCGGTGAACAGGCCCATAAACAGGGATACACGCAGGTGTTGTGGCTCGACGGCATTGAACAGGAATATGTTGAAGAAGTCGGTGCAATGAACATCTTCTTTGTCATCGACGGCGAACTCATCACGCCCATGCTTAACGGGAGCATCCTTCCGGGTATTACCAGAGATTCGGTGATCTCCCTGGCTAAAATGTGGCACATACCGATTTCCGAACGAAAAATCAGCATCAGCGAAGTACTGGACGCCCATGGCTCCGGGAAGCTTGAGGAAATCTTCGGTTCAGGTACCGCCGCCGTCATTTCTCCAGTGGGCGAAATCAAGTTCGGCGACCAGGTAATCACCATCGGCAGCGGCGAGGTCGGCCCCATGGCAAACAGATTCTACCAGGAATTAACCGATATCCAGTATGGCAGAACCAAAGATCCTGCCGGTTGGATCGAACCCATCTAAACACAAAAAGCTTGGCCACAGATCACCGGACTTTAGTTAGTGTCCATCCATAAATGAGGATTTTTGTTCGAGATCAAGGCATGCGAAAAAAAAACCACAGGCATAGAGTTGATATTCCGAGGATTATTTTTTGAGCATAACGTCGAGATCGGGCAAAAAGACCATTTATGGATGGACAATAGTTAGCCACCGGATGGATCTGCTTTGTTGGAAGTTCAAAGAACTATCGAAATTTCAAATGTAAAAAATAGAAACCCATGCAGAAAAATATAGATATACCCGGATACCTCCCGGATTTTATATCAAAGATGGAACGTGCGAAACTGCATCCGGTCGTTATTGATACTTTCGTCCATTATTACGAAAAACTTCTCGCGGGCGTGACCGGCCTCATATCTGATAAGGATATCCGGCCGGTGACCTCCAACGACATTGAGAATGCCGATCGTCTGCACGAATATGCCGAAGCCGGCCGGAATGCGATGCCCCGTACGGTGATGATAAAACTCAACGGTGGACTGGGAACCAGTATGGGGCTGACGCAGGCAAAGTCCCTTCTTAAGGTAAAAGATAAAAAAACCTTCCTCGATATCATCGTCAACCAGGCCCAAGGGCGCCATGTTAAACTGGCCTTGATGAACAGTTTCAGCACCCATGAGGACACCCTTGAGGCGCTTTCGAGAATCAAGCCGACAGATTCACCCCTTTTATTCCTTCAGAACAAGTTTCCAAAGGTCCTTCAGAAAAATTTTGCGCCGGCGGATTGGCCCCGGAATCCCGATCTGGAATGGAATCCTCCCGGGCATGGCGATATATACATCGCCGTTTATACATCCGGGACATTAAACGCCCTTCTCGACCAAGGATTCCGATATGCATTCATCTCCAACTCGGACAATTTGGGAGCCACACTGAGTGAATCGCTTCTGGGTTATTTTGTTGAAAAGAGTTTGCCTTTTATGATGGAAGTGGCGCCAAGAACGCCTTCAGACGTCAAAGGCGGGCATATCGCAAGACGGAAAGACGGGCGATTGATTTTGCGGGAGTCGGCCCAATGCCCGGAAACCGAGTTGTGCGCTTTCAAAGATATAGAGCGTTATGAATTTTTCAATACCAACAATATTTGGATCGATCTTAACGTTCTTAACGAGTTGATTAAAAACAGCGGCACCGTTAAGCTTCCGATGATTCGAAATCCCAAAACGTTAGACCCGAGAGATGAAAACAGCCCAAAAGTCTTTCAGATCGAAACGGCTATGGGTGCCGCCATATCACTTTTTGAAGATGCCGCTGTCATTAAAGTGTCCTTATCGCGTTTTTTGCCGGTTAAAAAATGCAGTGATCTTTTATCGATCCGGTCCGACCGCTTTATCTTTTCAAAACAAGATCATTTGGTGCTAAATCCGAAAACAAAATTCACAGACATGCAGATTGATCTTGACCCGAAATACTACGGCAAAATAGATCTCTTTGATGAAAGGTTTTCCAGCGGCATACCGTCGCTGATAGATTGTGAATCAGTCACTGTCAAAGGAGATGTTCGGTTTGAAAGCGACATCTCTGTCAAGGGCAGGGTTATCATCGAAAACAATGGAAAAACGCAGGCCGTCATCAGGAAAGGATCCATCATAGAAAAAAATCTGATCTTTGATTGAGGGGCAATCGCGACCATTTTACGCATGCGAACTGCTCATTCGCAGGAACTCTCGAAAAATACAAATTCGGGTTAACTCTTGTTTAAAAGGGCATAGTATTTCATCACCTGTTGCACAAAATTTTCAGTTTCCTTGAAAGGGGGAATCCGCTGATACTGTTCAACAACTCCGGGACCTGCATTATAAGCGGCGAGGGCCAGCGGCAGTTTCCCGCCGAAACGATCGATCAGATGTTTCAGATACCACGCACCTCCCATGATATTTTCCCTTGGATCAAACGGATTTTTTATGTTTAAGGTCTTAATGTTCTCCGGCATCAGCTGCATCAACCCCCTTGCTCCTGCACTTGAAACCGCCCGCGGATCAAAATCGGACTCTGTTTTGATCAACGCTTTCAGCAATGAAAAAGAAACGCCGTGTCTTTTGGATGCGTCTGAAATAACAGGGTCATACAGGTCGGTGAGGTTTGGCGCCGATATTTTTTTGGGACGTTCTTTAAGATAGACCTTATAATTTTTTGATGATGCGGGGACATTTGTGAAATGAAGCACCCCATTATTGTCGACATAGACATAGATGTCGGCAAAAAGGGGCGGAACCAACAAAAACAACATCAATAAAAATGAACAGAATCCGATAAAAAAACATTTCATACTGATTCATGCCATCGTTTTTTGTTTGCAAATGATACCATTGTCGGATAACCTATTTTATTAAAAGCGATGCCGTTAAACGCGTATAAATTTACAACACGTTGTTTTAATGGATGTTATCAAATGAATAAAAGATCCGGACAATACAATTTTCACATCCGGCTCCTCGTAGCCGTTTTTACAACTTTCTTCTTTTTGGGAATAGTATCATGCAAAAATGATACCAGCAAGCAGGCCCAGGCGCCGATCGAAAAATCCATTATCAACAGCATAGAGGATTCGGTTCAGTTCAATAAGATCCTTGAAACATCCAAAGAACGCTTGCTGCTTTTGGATTTCTACGCGGATTGGTGCCCGCCCTGTAAAGAGCTCGCGCCGATTCTTGAAAAAATCGCTAAAGAGAAAAGCACCATCGTCACCATCTATAAAATCAACATTGATCGAAATCGAGAACTTTCGGATTCATTTCGCATCACCGGCATTCCTCATGTGGCTTTTTTCAAAAACAAGGAAAATGTCTTTTCACTCACCGGTTTATACCCGAAAAACATGTACTTGAAAGTGATCGAGAAATTTGCCAAAACCGGCACGTCCTGATTGGGCAATGGCCTGACCCTTGGGATCACATCTTTTGTAAAATTTCCTTTACGATATTGCCGTCCGCCGATGCACCGAAATGCTTCATGATCGCGCCCATAGCCTGCATTTTGTTTTTAAATTTTGAAAAATCGACATTTTGCCGGATCCATGCCGAAATTTCCTCCTCAGCGGCCATTTTGGGCAAGTAGCTTTCGATAATTT